>NZ_JBBIAM010000011.1:0-132657 GCF_054185185.1 Bradyrhizobium sp. UFLA05-153 | reverse complement strand
ACAATCAGCGGCACGCTGATGGCAAGGCCGAGCACCAGGAGCGGCACGCTGCCATTGGCGGCGGCCGCGACCGCGATCACGTTGTCCAGACTCATGATGATGTCGGCGACAACGACGATCTGCACCGCCTGCCACAGATGCGAGGCCGAGGCGACGTCGTCCTCGTCCTCGTTTTCCGGCACCAGGAGCTTGGCGGCGATCACGATCAGCGCGAGACCGCCGACCAGCTTGAGGTATGGCAGCGCCATCAGGCTCGCGACGATGCCGGTGAAGACGATGCGCAGCAGTACCGCCGCCCCCGCACCGAGCACCATGCCCCACAGCCGATGCCGCGGCTTCAGCCCGCGGCATGCGAGCGCGATCACCAGCGCGTTGTCGCCGGAGAGCAGGATGTTGATCCAGATGATCTTGCCGACCGCGACCCAGAAGGCCGGTTCGGCCATTTCATTGCGGAACTGGGTGAAGAACGACCCGAGCGTGGCGGGGTCGAAGATCTGCCAGAGCCAGTTCACAATGCGTCCTTCCGATCAGCCGACGATCTCGTTGCCCGAGAAGAACTGTGCGATCTCGATCACGGCCGTCTCGGGGGCGTCGGAGCCATGCACCGAGTTCTCGCCGATCGACTTGGCGTAGAGCTTGCGGATGGTGCCGTCGGCCGCCTTCGACGGGTCGGTCGCGCCCATCGCCTCGCGGTACTTGGCGATCGCGCCCTCACCTTCCAGCACCTGCACGACCACCGGGCCGGAAGTCATGAACTCGACGAGCTCGCCGAAGAACGGACGGGCCTTGTGCACGGCATAGAAGGTCTCGGCCTGGCCCTTGGTCATGCGGATACGCTTCTGGGCGACGATGCGCAGGCCCGCCTTCTCGATCACGGCGTTGACCGCGCCGGTCAGGTTACGCTCGGTCGCGTCGGGCTTGATGATCGAGAAGGTGCGTTCAATCGCCATGGTTCTATCCTTGAGAAGGGGGGTGATTTGGAGTTGCCGGGCTTATATCGGCGCTATCGGCGAACGGCAAGCGACCGGCGATAAGGGCTTCACGGGCGGCTCGCCGCGGGGCCGGACTCCTGAATTACGATAATTTCACCGAGATGAACCCAATCTGCACGGCACGTTCAGGCCCCGGTTCAGGATCACGGGCCTAAGGTCGACGCCATCGAGACGCGTTCTACCCTTCATGAGGCGTTTCGGCGGCCATTCCATCGACGCGCAGGCCCGCGCCGGCAGTTTTGAGGAGATACCATGTTGAGGAAACTTTCGCTTGCTGCAGTCGCCGCGGTCGCGCTGGGTGCCGCGCTGGCTCCGACCTCCGCCTCCGCCCATTGGCATGGCGGCTGGGGTGGCTGGCATGGCGGCTGGCACGGCTACGGCTGGGGCGCACCGCGCTTCTATGCCGGCGGCCCCGTCTCCTACGGCTATGGCGGCTGCTATGTGCGCCAGCTGGTCCCGACCCCCTGGGGACCCCGCTGGCGGCTGGTGAACCGCTGCTACTGAGCCCGTCAGCACCTTCCGAGAGAACTACCCAAGAGAACTACCCAAGAGAACGACCAGAAGAAGAAGCCCCGGCGTCCCCCGCCGCCGGGGCTTTGCTTCGGATGATCAGCCTTGGGCCCACATCACCCCCGTTCATAGAATTTTTACGAGAACGGAAGGCGGTCCCCATTGGGGCCGAAACTATTTCGCGGTCAGTGACTTGGTAGGGTGTCCTTGCTTTTCACGATGGAACCCCGTGATGCCTCGCCAATCCGCCAATGACAGCGAACAGATGGACCGGCGGACCAGCCGATCGATCTGCGACGCCATCGGCGAACGGCTCCAGCAGAGCCTTCGGCCCGAGCCGCGGCTTCCGACTTATCTCGAGCACCTCGTGAACGAGCTGCGCAAGCGGGATCGCGACGGCGATCCGCAGAACTAGGCATAAAACGGGGTTGCGTTTGCCTCGCGCTGCGGTGACAAGGCCGGATGCTCACCATCACCGACCTTTCGGTCCGCCTCGCCGGACGCCTCCTGATCGACCAGAGCTCCGTGCAGATCACGCCCGGCTCACGTGTCGGCCTCGTAGGACGCAACGGCACCGGCAAATCGACGCTGTTCAAGGTGATCCGCCGCGAGCTCGCCGCCGAGCATGGCTCGGTCACGCTGCCGCCGCGCTGGCACATTGGCAGCCTCGCACAGGAGGCGCCTGACGGCCCGGAAAGCCTGATCGAGGTCGTGCTCAAGGCCGACCTCGAGCGCGACGCGCTGCTGCGCGAGGCAGAGACCGCGCACGACGCGCACCGCATCGCGGAGATCCAGACCCGGCTGGTCGACATCGATGCGCATTCGGCCCCTGCCCGCGCGGCCGCGATTCTCTCAGGCCTCGGCTTCTCGGCCGCAAACCAGCTTCGCGCCTGCTCGGAGTTCTCCGGTGGCTGGCGGATGCGCGTGGCCCTCGCCGCGACGCTGTTTGCAGCGCCCGACCTGCTGCTGCTCGACGAGCCCACCAACTATCTCGACCTCGAAGGCACGCTGTGGCTGGAGGATCACCTCGCCCACTATCCGCGCACCGTGATCGTGATCAGCCACGACCGCGATCTGCTGGAGAGCTCGGTCGACCAGATCCTGCACCTGGATCGCGGCAAGCTGACGCTCTATCGCGGCAGCTATTCGTCCTTCGAGGAGCAGCGCGCCGCGCGCGAACTGCTCGATGCCAAGCAGGTCAAGCGCCAGGAGGCCGAGCGCGCACGCCTGCAAGCCTTCGTCGACCGCTTCAAGGCCAAGGCTTCGAAAGCGCGCCAGGCCCAATCGCGCGTCAAAATGCTGGAGCGTCTGAAGCCGATCACGGCGCTGGTGACGCAGGACGTGCACGAGATCAGTTTCCCGCCGCCGGAGAAGACGCTGTCGCCGCCGATCATCGCCGTCGACAACGTCTCGGTCGGCTATGATCCGACGATACCCGTGCTGAACCGCGTCACCTTGCGCATCGACAATGACGATCGCATCGCGCTCTTGGGCGCCAACGGCAACGGCAAGTCGACGCTGGTGAAACTGCTCGCAGGCAAGCTCGCGCCCTTCTCCGGCAGGGTCACGCGGGCCGACAAATTGTCGATCGCCTACTTTGCGCAGCACCAGCTCGACGAGTTGAACGAGGATGCCTCCGCCTACGACCACGTCCGCAAGCTGATGGGCGATGCACCCGAGGCCAAGGTGCGAGCGCGCGCCGGCGCGATCGGCTTTTCCGGCAAGGCGGCCGACACCAAGGCCGGAAAACTGTCCGGCGGCGAGAAGGCGCGCCTGCTGCTCGGCCTTGCGACCTTCTTCGGCCCCAACATGATCATCCTGGACGAGCCGACCAACCATCTCGACATCGACAGCCGCGCCGCGCTCGCGGAAGCCATCAACGACTTTCCCGGCGCCGTCATCATAGTCTCGCACGACCGCTACCTGATCGAGGCCTGCGCCGAGCGGCTCTGGCTGGTCGCCGACCGCACGGTGACGAACTACGACGGCGACCTCGACGACTACCGGCGCGTGGTGTTGTCAGCAGCAAGCGCGGACAACAGCCCGCGCGAGCGCAGCGCGCCAGCCGAGAAGCCGCAGCGCGCACGATCGGACAATCGCGGCCCGCTCAAGAAGCGCATCGCCGAGGCCGAGGCCGAGATCGCCCGCGTCAGCGAGATCATCGCCAAGATCGACACAGCGCTCGCCCTTCCCGACATCTTCACCCGCGATCCCAAGCAGGCCGCGCAGCTTTCGAAAGCACGCGCCAACGCCGCCGACGCCCTCGCGCGCGCCGAGGAGCAATGGCTCGAGGCCAGCGCGCAGTATGATGAGGCGACGGGGTAGCGGCTCTCCGCGGGTGCGCGCCAAACGAGGCCCTCATCAAAATCTGAAAAACAACCCCATGCAAAGTAGAGGCATCATGTTACCTCGACCACATTGGACGGCGACCTGATTGGGGTCCGCTCCTGAACATCGGTGCGCATGGCGCGCGCCGCCGAATCTCAAGTCGTCTTGCGCAGAGGTCGAAACGCGTCGCGGACCTCCCTGCTGAAAATCTCGGGCTGCTCCCACGCTGCAAAGTGACCGCCGGCCTCGGCCTGATGGAAGTAAATCAGCTTAGGATAGGCCTTCCCGGCCCAGCTCCGGGGCGCCACGAAACTTTCGCCAGGAAATGCTGTCACGGCGGCCGGGATCGAGACGTGGGCAGGCAAATAGAGGTTTGTCTTGTTTTCCCAGTAGAGCCGCGCCGAGGAAATCGCGGTGTTGGTCACCCAGTACAGCGTGATGTTGTCGAGCACGTCGTCGCGGGTCAGCGCGCCCGCGGAATGCCCGTTGACGGCGCGCCCGAGCACCGCCGATTGCATCGCCGAGGCCGGCTGCGCAAAGCCGTCGCCGTGGTCGAGCAGCCAGGCCGCAAGGCCAGCCGGCGAATCCGTCAAGGCTGCCAGCGTTTGCGGACGCGTCCCCATGATCTGCGCATAGGCACGCCGCTTTGCGAATTGAATCTTGAGCTGGTCGAATGCGCGTTTCTCATCCGGAGCAAGATTGTCCGGAGCGGGATTGCCCGATGCGACCGCCTTGAATATCTCGGGCGGTACGACGCCGGGCAGGTTAACATGGATGCCGAGCAGTTCCGGCGCGCCCAGCTTTGCCATTTCATTGGAGACCGGCGAACCCCAGTCGCCACCCTGCGCGACGAACCTCTTGTAGCCGAGCCGCTTCATCAGCGCGACCCAGGCGCGGGCGATGCGCTGCGGATCCCAGCCCGTCGTGGTTGGCTTACCCGAGAACCCGTAGCCGGGCATCGAAGGAATCACCAGATGGAAGGCGTCTTCCGCGTTGCCGCCGTGCGCAGTCGGATTGGTCAGCGGATCGATGATCTTCATCTGCTCGATGACGGAGCCAGGCCAGCCATGCGTCACGATCATCGGCAACGCATTTTCATGTTTAGAGCGGACGTGAATGAAGTGGATGTCGAGCCCGTCGATCTCGGTGATGAACTGCGGCAGGGCATTGAGCCGCGCCTCGACTTTCCGCCAGTCGTAATCGGTTTGCCAGTAGCGGACGAGGTCCTGCAGCATAGCGAGCGGCACGCCCTGGGAGTCGTCGGCAACCGTCTCTTTCTCAGGCCACCGGGTCGCCCCAAGGCGACGGCGTAGGTCGACGAGATCGGCTTCGGGAATATCGACGTGGAACGGACGGATCTCGTCGTTCGTTGCGGCCGGCGCCGGACGTATCGCAAACAGGTTGACGACGCCTGCAGCGGCAAGTCCCGTGGCAGCCCCGACGAGCAGCTTGCGCCTCTCATGATCGATAGTCTCATGGTTTGGCTGCACTGCGGCGATTGCAATTGGGTTCTGTGATTGCGTGGTCATTTGGCGGGTTCCTCGGAATGAGCTGCGGTGGGCAACGCCGCGATGACTTCGGTGGTTGTCAGAATCGCGTGGGCGTAGGTCGGGCCGTTCAGCTCGTGAGCGGCATGCATCATTTCGTGGGTGAAAGCGGCGGTGGCGTCGCGCACCAGCGTGACGTGATAACCGAGCTCCATGGCGTAGCGGGAAGTGGACTCGATGCAGGTATTGGCGAGCAGCCCTACCACGATCACGTGGGTGATCCCCTTCTGCTTCAGCTGGAAATCCAGGTTGGTGTTGGCGAAGCCGCTTTGACCCCAATGTTCGCTGGCGACGATGTCGCCTGGTTTTGGCGCGAAGTCAGGATGCCATTCGCCGCCCCATTCGCCACGCGCGAAGTGGTGTACATGCATGACCCTCCGCTGCGTGGGGTTAGGATGGTCCCAGTGCTCATAGTCGCCCGGCTCCCACCGTCGGTGCGGGACGATGACGACCTGAACGCCTGCCGCACGGACGGCGCCGTCCAGCCGACGCAGGTTGTCCAGCAGCCCGACCTCATCGGCGATCGGCTTGATGTGCGGATAGACTTTTCCGCCCTCGGACAAGAAATCATTGTAGGGATCGACGAAAAGCAGAGCGGTTCTCCCGCGTGGATAGACGATCTCGGTCACTGTCGCCCCTCCAGCTTCATGTCGACCTTGCTCCCTTTTGTGCTTGCGGTGGTCATGGTTCGCTCCTGTGGTGACGAACCGGGCGCCAAAGGCGGCCCGTTGCATTTGCATTGACGCCGCCCGATATTACTATGGAATTCATAGGCACAAGCGCGATGAAGCAAACGTGATGAAGACGATGAATGACAACACTGCTGACCAAACGCTCTGCCCCGTGGCACGCGCCGAGACAGTCGTAGGCGATCGCTGGACTGTATTGATCCTACGCGAGCTGTTCATGCGGATGCACCGCTTCGAGGAGATTCAGGCGCAGACGGGTGCGACACCGCAAATGATCGCGGCGCGACTGAAGAAGCTGGAAGCGGACGGGCTGGTGAAGCGGCGTGTCTACAACAAGCGGCCGCTGCGTCACGAATATCAACTCACAAAGAAAGGCGAGGCCTTCTATCCCGTGATCCTGGCGCTACGCGCCTGGGGGGAGACCTGGTGCAAGTCGCCGAAGGAAGGCCGCGCAGTGAACTTTACGCATCTCACCTGCGGCAAGCCGGCGGGCCTTGGTCCAGCCTGCGAATCCTGCGGCAAACCGCTTCATCGCGAGGATCTGGACGCCGAGCGGGCTCCCGAATACCAACGAGAGCGCGAGGCGCGGTGGGAAGCTTTCAAGGCGAACCGCTAGATATTCAGCACCCGCGCGATGGCGTTGCGTCATTCCGCTCCCATGCTTTTCGGACTCACAAGAAGCATCACGTGAGGTTCGAAGGGCCATAGCGGGCCACCCATCGATTCAGTTTGACTGCTCGCGCTACCGTTGAATCGCCTCGTAGCGTGCATTCGCCTCCTCGAACAGGCGGCGCCGGCGCTAGCGTGCCAGCAGAGACAGCCCGACACCGACGACGATCAAGATCATCATGACGAGTGTCGGCCGCACAGGTGTTGGCGCGCCGGGCCGGAACGTCCGCAGCGTGGTGGCGACATACAACATCGGGACGAGCGCGGCAGCCGAGATGGTCAGGATTGCCCACGGTGCCCAGCGCGCACCCTCATGAAGCGCAAAACACAGCCACAGCAAGGTGACGCCAAGGGTAGCGAAGCCGCCCCCAATGACTTTCAGCATACCGAGAATGACGGCCTGAACTCCGGGATCGAGTTCGGCGAACGACTTTCCGGCCACGACGGCGTGATACGGCAAATATGCCTCGCGCCGCATATACCTCACGCCGAACAAAATCCCGCCGAGTGCAACAACAAGCACCGCCGCCAGCGCACAATTCAACATTTTCGAATACGAGCCCCGTTTATTTAAGTGGATGATGCTATACTGCACAACGGCGTGAACAAGACACGAGCTGACAAAACCGATGGTACTTGCAGACATCCTTGCTGCAAGCGCTCGCGCCACGCTCTTCAGAATCCGAGCACGCGGAGCTGTTGCTTGCTGATCTGGTCGGCCGGGTCGATCGATTGTGCCTTGCGGAAATCGGCAATCGCATCAGTGCGGCGGTGCAGCGCTTCATAGGTGAGGCCGCGGTTGTTGTAGGCCTCGACATAGGACGGATTGAGCTGGATCGCTTGCGTGTAATCGCCAATCGCGTGGTTGCGGTCGTTCTTTAAAACGTAGGCTTTGCCGCGGGAGTTGAAAGCGTTGAAGTCCTTGGGGTTGATCGCGATCGCCCGGTCATAGTCGGCGATCGCGTCATCGATCTTGCGCAGCCCCACATTGGCATTGCCGCGATTCCAGTACGCCACACCGTTCCTTGGATTGATGCTGATCGACTGGTTATAGCCGGCGATCGCACGGCTATATTCCTTCAAGCCTTCGTAGGCGACGCCGAGACAATTGTACCCGCCGGAATTGTTGGGCTCGCGCTTGATGACCTCGCTGCAATCCGGAACGGCCAAATCGTATTGGAAATTGTTGCTGTAGGCGACGCCACGCGAACTGTAGAGCCAAACCAGATTTGGATCGAGCCTGATGGCCTCGCCGTAGTCTGCGATTGCGGGCTCCCATCCGCCTTTTTTCGTGATCAACCTCTTTCTGAAGAGCGCTTGACCCCGTTGACCGAAACCAAAGGCGTATTTCGGATCGACGGTCACCGCCTTGGTGAGATCGGCGACTGCCTGGTCGAATTCGCCCTTTTCCATCCAGGCCATGCCGTGGCGGGCATAGGCCCACGCGTCCTTGGGATCGATCCCGATCGCCTCGGCGTGGTCAGCCAGGGCTGCGTCGTAGTCATGCAGACCGTGATAGGCGACGCCACGGTTGTTGTAGGCCCAGCCATATCCGGGATCGATCCTGATCGCCTCGGTGCAATCGGCGACGGCCGCGTCGTGGTCCTCTTTGCCCTCGTAGGCCTCACACCGGTGAGCAAAGGCCCAGGCGTCTTTTCGGTTGAGCTTGATGGCTTCGCCGTAGTCGGCAATCGCGCGGTCGAAATCCTTTCTGTTGAAAGAGCCGCGGCCTCTGTTCTTGAGTGCCTCGACGCGTGCTGCCACCGACTCGCTTGCATCGTCGATGATGCGGCTACATGCCGTGCCCCCGACCTCGGGCTTGTCGGCGCTGGCGGCGCACCCGTCCCGGTCGGCCTGCACCGGCATCGCAAGCAGGAGACTCATGCAAACGAGCAGTCCACCTGATCCACGCGCTGCCATGCTGGTACCCTCCGCCCGGCGATCCGGCGCGACGCGTCCGGACGTGGGGACTTTAGCCCCAAAGGCAGGCCATCTGCCATCGACAACCGATGTCCGCTATGGGCCCACAAGATGGGGACGCTTATCGCGCGGTGCGACCGAGCTGGTCCACCACGGCCAGCCACAATGCTATAGTCTCTGCTGACGCAGTCCTATCGACCGCTTCGGGACGCACAGCTGTATGCACCATCACCAGCTTGGTCCCAGGGTCTACAAAGATCATCTGGCCGCGGATGCCGAGCAACACGAACCGGCGTTCGGCGCCGGGCAGTAGCCAGACCTGATAGCCATAGCCGTAATACTTCGTGGCCACACCAGGCGCGAGATGGGCGTCGGTTGAACTCACCGTCGTCGCATCAATCAGCCATTGGTGTGGAATGACCTCGCGCCCATTCCACACGCCGCCATGCGCCAGTAGGCGTCCAAAACGGGCGTAGTCGCGCAACACGGCGTTAAAGCAGCAAAAGGTCACCTCCTGGCCGGTTCCGTCGATTGCCCACGAGGCATCGGCTTCGGTGCCGATCCGCTGCCATATCTTCTCACTGAGGTAATCTGCGACTGGAGTGCCGCTCACCGAGCGCAGGATGAGGCCGAGGATCTCGGTCTCGGAACTGGCATAGTGCCATCGCGTATCAGGCGGCGCGACGCGGGTATTGAACTGCGCGATGCTGACCACGGGGGCCTTGCCGGGCCGGCCGAACAGATCGCGCCCGAGGCGCGCAATATCGTCCTGCCCATCGTACCGCTCTTCGAAGTTGACACCGGAGGACATGTGCAACAGCGCACGGATCGGCGTCTTGCCGTACTCGGTACCTGCGAGTGCGGTGACATAGGTCGCGACGTCGTCGTCGATCGATTTGATGACACCGTCGGCTGCAGCGATGCCGATCAGCATCGCAGTAATGGTCTTCGCCATCGACTGGGAGAGAAAGCGATCGTGGTCCGATCGCGCGTATTGATAATGTTCGTATAAAATAGTGTCGTCTCTGGCGATGAGCAGTCCGGTCGTCGGCTGCCGTTCAAGATAATCCGCGATCGTGCGGCGCTCGCCGCCAAAGCTGTAGTAAATCTCGGGTTCGGTGGCGCGCTGAAACGACCAGGATGTGGCTGCACGTGCAACGATGCGCGCCGGTGTCAGTTCGTCAAAATGACTATAGGTCGCCACGAGATGCCGCATCTCTGCGCCGGTCGACAATGTGCCAAGGGGATATCCCTCATCAGCGCCGTAAGCGGCCGCATCATGACCGGTGTTCGACAAGACCGGTCCGGCAGCGGCACGCTTGGCGGCTTCTTGCGCACTTGCGATGCCAAAGGTCGCGAGCACAACCATCGCGATGATCGAACCCCGCCCTGTTGCCCTGTTCATCGCCGCCTCCGTGTTGCGCTGCACTAGCGCAGCTCTTCCATCAAGGCACGACTTCCGAGATGGGTCAAAATGCGATCTGCCGGAGAGGACGCTTTTTCGCGTCGGTCCGGCGCTGGACGCATCAGGTCATGCTGCCCGGTATGAAACAGCGGACACGGGGATGGCCGTCGATGTAGTACTTCCAGACCATCGTCCGTCCGGCGAGGTTGGGTTGCGTGAGGAGAGCGCCGTCCGGCACCAGAACCCATTCGCCATCGATGCGGACGCGATATCGCCCGTGATCGGACTCCCAATCCGGTTCGGAGACCACGTAGCCGTCGGAATCCTCACAGCACTTCCCGAATTCGCTCTCCAGGCTTTCGAACCAGGGTTTCAGCGGGGAATTCGCGTAGCGGCCGTCATCTCGCGCGAGCGCCGCGGTCGTGAACAGCAGCAGCAGACAGATCGAAACCGTCGCCTGCCTCATCGCCAGCATGTCTTCGCCTCCGCGATCTGGTCTCGGCTCAATGGAAGACTTCGAGGCCATCGAGCGGCCTTGAAGCGGTGTGTGCTCAATCAGCGGCACAAAGCGCAGCGCCAGTCGCGCCTATTGGCAAGCCAGGCGGCGTCAAGCCAACGGTGATTGGTTCTCGAATACCAACCGTGGCCTGAACCATTTTCGGGGCTTTCGCGCGCGGAGTGAGGACCGCAATCTGATGAGGAGAAGCGGGCATACCAGCTAACATTAGCTGCGCTGTAGCCGAACTCTCCTCAACATGGGCCGATCCCACCACCGCGACCTGGTGTCGGGAGATCGGGAAGCCCATGAGTTCAAAAGTCGGAAAATTCAGGCTGCACGCGCCGGCTTTGTTGCTCCATGTGCCTCCGATGGCGGCGACGGCAATGGTGATCACAAATAGATTTTTCATGATGACATCCCTCCTGGATCAGAGTTCGTCCCACCACGAATTTCACAGTCATCCTGCCTCAAATCATCAATGCATTATGGCGAGGAGAGACGGGTAAGCCGCCCCAAGCAAGGATGGGACCGGGCGCCTGCTCCTCAACGGTCGCTTCATCGGGACCGCACGCGCAGCATCTGACAGACCTTCAATCAGGGAAACGGCGGACTCCATGCGAGGCCCTGGGAAATTTGCCCGACGTGGAACCAAACAGTATCGAGCGGCGAGCAGATGCTGTAATCTGCGCAAAGCATTACGGGCCCCTCGCCATGCGGAAGATAAGGCTTCTTCGGCACCGGCCGGTCATCGATCTCAAATGGTCGCTGTTGAGGCAGGTAGCGGCCGTTGCGCTACTCTGTTTTCTTGGCGGAGCAGCGGTCTCCGTCTACCGAGCGGGACAGGAGACATTGAAGGCCAATCGCGCAGTAGGCGATACTGTCGGCAGGTTTCTGGAAATGCCGATTGCATTCCATCCCGACATGCGGAATTTCTTCGGAAGGCGCTTCGACCTGCAAGGACGCTTTCGTCAGCTGGATGGCTATCTCGACCAGGTGATGAGCCCCGGTCAGTGCGTGCGGCTCCATGAAGCCGGGAAGGATGTCATCTCCAGTTGTCTGGGCTTCCGCAGCCAGGTGGACGAGGCGCCGGCATGGTTTTCGGCTGCATATCAGCGGGCAGTCGGCAGTCGCATGACTTACGAGCGTCCCATCGGGTACCAAAGTCATGTATTTGGCTCGGTCGTCGTCAGCACGGACCCGTCAGCCGTGACGGCGCGCGCGTGGTCCGAGATCTCACGGATGCTCGGCCTCTCGGCAGCGACAATCGGCGCTCTTGGCACCCTGGTGTATTTTGTCGTCGAGCGCGCGCTGCGTCCGACGAGAGATGTCGTCAGCGGGCTCAACAGGTTGGCTGCGGGCGATCTGAAGTGCCGTCTTCCGCCCTTCCGACTTGCCGAGCTGCAAAGAATACGCGGCGTCTTCAACGATCTGGCGAACACCCTGGAAGTCGCGACCTCCGAGCGCGCCGAGCTTGCGCGACGTCTGGTGGAAGCCCGCGAGCAGGAAAGACGTCACCTCGCACGGGTGCTTCATGACGAGCTGGCCCAGAGCCTCAGTGCCATGAGTGCGACGGCAGCTTCGATCAAGGTCACCGCCACGACTGATTGTCCATCTCTTGTTGCCGAAGCTCAGGCCCTGACGGAAACTGCCGGCAATATCATGAAGGGGCTTCGCAGGACCGTGCAGGAATTGAGACTGCAGGAGATCGACGACGTCGGCTTGCTCATGAGCCTTGAGGGGCTAATCGGCGATCATAATCGCCGCTGTTGCGGGAAGACCCGGTTCTTTCTCGAGACGCACGGCGACCTCGACGCGCTCCCCCCGGCGATTACCGTTCACGTCTTTTATATCGTTCAGGAGGGTCTCACGAACGCGGCGAAGCATGCGCAGGCGGCCAACGTGCGTGCCGTGGTGCGGATCGACCTTGCCCAAGGCGGTGCGCCACGGTCAGGCAGCGGCTTGGTCGAGGCAACGGTTGAAGACGATGGAGCCGGACTAGCGCATGAGATCAGGAGAGAGACTGGCTTTGGGCTCGGGCTGATCGGGATTCGCGAGAGGACGCTCGCGCTGGGTGGGCAGATGAAAGTCGTGTCGAGGCCAGAGAAGGGCCTCATCCTCAGCGCCATCATTCCCGTTACGAATGCCCGGGGTGCAGCATCATGACGCCGCGAAGTATCAGCGTCCTGCTTGTCGATGACCACGCGGTCGTACGTGAGGGATACCGTCGGCTTCTCGAAAAGCATGAGGGCATTACAGTAGTCGCCGAGGCCGCCGATGCGGCGAGTGCCTATCAAGCCTATAAGAGCAAACAGCCCGATGTTGTGGTGATGGACGTTTCATTGCCAGGTCGCGGCGGTATCGATGCCATTCGCCAGATACGTCAGTGGGATCCGGCAGCGCGCCTGCTCGTTTTCACCATGCATTTGAGCGCGACATTCGCTCTCCAGGCCTTCAGGGCCGGTGCAAAGGGCTTTGTCACAAAGAGCAGCCCGCCCGAGCTGCTCGTTAGCGCGGTACGTGACGCCGCTGCCGGCCGTGTTGCCATCTGCCCTGAGATCAGTGAAGCCCTTGCGAGGAACAGCTTGCAGGACGATGCAAGTGCCGTCGATAGTTTGTCTCCACGTGAATTCGAGATCCTGCGCATGCTGCTCGCTGGCCGGTCGGCCGAGGAAATAGCCGCCGCATTCAATCTCAGTCCGAAGACGGTCTCGAACTACCACTACGCCATCAAATCGAAGCTCAGCGTTTCTTCCGATGTCGAGCTTGTGCTTTTTGGGCTGCGAAGCGGGTTGATAACGCAAGTTGACGAGCGCGAGCACGAGGACGGTCTCCGATCGGCCTAGCAGGCGATTGCATTCGGCCCCGGATGCGGCTCCCAAGTCCTTCAGACTCAAGAGATACGCCACACAAGATCCGCCGTGACTGCCGGTTAGCTGTGCCCTTGCGCATCGCACCCAGCGCGGCCCCCTCCCCGAAGACACTCCAGGTAAATTGCACCGATGGCAATGTTTCCATTGAACCGAGACAATCGTCGGAACAATATGGCGACATGAACTCGATTGCACGCTGCATTTGGCGATGGCGGTCAGCCAGCCGGGCCGGTGGCACGACGATCGTAGAGGCCATATGGATCTGACGGTCCCCACAGTTCTCATCGCGTTTGCCGGCGTGTTCCTGATCTGCTTCATGAAGGGCGCGTTCGGCGGCGGCTTCTCCATCGTGGGCATTCCACTGTTGTCGCTCGTGATGGACCCGGTCACGGCCGGAGGCCTGCTCGCGCCGCTGTTCATCGCGATGGATCTGTTCGCGCTTCGCTACTGGAAACCCTCGACCTGGTCGAAGCCCGACCTCGCGCTTCTGCTGCCCGGGCTCGTGACAGGCGTCGGGCTCGGCTATCTGCTATTCCGGGTGCTGGACCATCGTGCCGTGGCGATTCTGATGGCGATCGTCACTCTGGTCTTTGTCGGCCTATGGCTCTTGCGTGCGTCGAAGGTGACTGGTCAGCCGCGTTCGTCGCCGAAGGCGGTTGCTGCCGGTCTCGCCTCGGGCGTCACGACCATGGTCGCGCATTCCGGCGGTCCGCCGCTTGCGATGTATCTGCTGCCACTCGGGCTCAGCAAGGAAGTCTACGCCGGAACGACGAGCCTCTTCTTCACCGTTGGCAACGCGACCAAGGCGGTGCCGTGGCTGCTCCTGGTAAAGCCGAGCGGCAACGTCTGGATCGTGATGGCGGCGTGCCTGCTCGCCGTTCCCAGTGGTGTCTGGCTTGGCTGGCGCCTCCACGGCAAGCTGGACCAGCAACAAGTCTACCGGGCCTGCTACGGATTGCTGGCCGTCACGGCATTGAAGCTGCTGTGGGACGGAGTTTCCGGTTATCTCGGATGAATCGAGCGAGGACACTCAAGCTGGAAGCATCGACACGGCCGTCATAGAGGCCGCGCAGCTCCCCAGGGCGCGCGGCTTTGAACCCCATCCCGGCCCGCGACGTCAAAGACCTGTGTTTTTCGGGGAATGACCCATCGATCCCCTGGGGTGGGCAAATGAAGTTTCTGACGACCGCGACATGGCTGATTTTGATCGGCATCTCAGTGAGTGCGTGCGCATTTGAGCATGAGCCCGACAACAAGCCGGCTTACGGCCAGGCGAACGGCAAAAAGTCCGATCGATAATCGTTGAAGTGTCGGCGGTTTCTGCCCGCCGATCACCTTCCCCCACTAGCGCGCGTACCATAAATCTTTGTCGATGTCCGGTTCGCCGCGACACCGACCGCCTTGTGCAACCGCAGCAAATGTCGCGATGGGCCAGAAGGCGACATCGCTGACGCGCTGCAATTGTCGCCGACGACTTCTTCGAGTGAACGGCCTAGCAGTGAAGTTGCGAGTTGAGGCCGTCCCAATTTGGTGTACGTCTGGTTGCCTCAAGAGCGCCGCTCTGGGAATTACGACGAAAAAGAAGGCCTTTCTGGCCCGAGAGTTCTTTAGCTTTCAGTACTCGGCCATCTTCCAAAAGGATGCGCGCGCCTGCCGTGACATAACAGCCCGCTTCGACGACACAATCGTCACCCAATGAAATGCCGATACCGGCGTTGGCTCCGATCAGGCAGTGCTCACCAACTGTAATCCTCTCTTTCCCTCCTCCGGACAGAGTGCCCATGATCGACGCTCCGCCACCAACGTCGCTGCCGCTTCCCACGACCACACCGGCGCTTATCCGGCCTTCGACCATGCAGGGACCGAGCGTACCCGCATTAAAATTGCAAAAACCTTCATGCATGACGGTTGTGCCCGGAGCCAAGTAGGCTCCGAGCCTTACGCGATCCGCATCTGCAATTCTCACGTCCGCAGGCGTCACATAATCAGTCATGCGCGGAAACTTGTCCACGCCTGTCACCTCAAACGCGAGGGCACGCTTTCGCGCTACCATTTGCGCTTCCGGCACACGAGAGCATTCACAGGGACCGAGTGTCGTCCAGGCAACGTTAGGCAACAGACTGAAGAGTCCTTCAAGGTTCAGGCAATTCGGCTGGACGAGCCGGTGGCTCAGGAGATGAAGTCGAAGATATGCGTCGTGCACATCAGTCGGCGCAGATGCGAGCGAGTCAATTTTTGTATGAATGGAAACGATGTCGACATTGCGGATGTCGTCGTGTCGCGCATATCCGTCCGCCGACTCACCCAACGATCTGTTGATCTCGTCGCTCGTCAGCCGTACCGTTGCCGACTTGTCGGCCTGCTCAACCAGGCGTAGCCGAGGAAACCAGGAATCTAACACGCGACCGTCAGCGGCAATCGTCGCAAATCCCTCGCCTCTCGCGCCCCTCAGCTCCATCGCCATTTGAATGTCTCACACTACGATCCTACACATAGTGCATACGCCAGTTCTCGCAGAATTGGCAACTTCTGGACTCTCAAACACGTCCGCTTCGGACCATTTTCGACGGATTCATCAGGGATTGTCGGCAGGGCGCACAAACTCCCTTTCCCGCACGACTAACGCGGCGCGAGCTGCGTGATCAGTCCGTTGGCCGTGGCCACGGCTGCCGTGAAGGCGGGAATGTTGAATGCGTTCATGACGAAGAATACGCCCACCCCGCGTGTCGGCGCGATCGCGAGATAGTCGAAACTGCCCTGCAAGCCGCCCGTCTTTTGCAGGATCAGCGGCCGGTTGCCGGCGGGCATATTGATTACCCAGCCGAGCCCCATTGCATCCATCGGCCCCGCGTCGTCCAGGCCCGAGACGACAGAGAGGCCGTCGCGGTAGAGATATGCGGCATGGTCCAGCAGGCGCAGGTCGTGATCTGTGGTCGCAAGCCGATCAAGATGCCACTTCATCCAACGCGCCATATCGTTGGCAGTGGTGATCATACCGCCGGCGCATTCGATGCTGATTGGCGTCTTCGCGATCGCCATCTGTGATCCGTCGAAATCGTGTCCGCGCATGAAGCGCAATTCATCACCCGGACGCAGGTTGAACACGGTATCCTTCATGCCGGCCGGATCGAGAACCCGCTCGTTCAGCAGATCCGCATAGGGTTTTCCGCCAGACTTCGCGAGCGCGGCGCCAAGCAGGTCGAAACCGAAGTTTGAGTAGAGCGCAGCCGTGCCGGGTGGAAACAGTAGAGGCTCCGTCTTGAGAGCGGCGATCTGCGCGTCCCTGGTGTTGGTGCCGAACGGATCATCCGCCGGACCATCAGCGCGCGGCACTTCGCGCTGCAAGCCCGATGACTGCGTCACGAGGTCGATGATCCGGATCGGACGGCCATCCTTCTCGGGCAAGGTGACGTCATAGCCAAGTCTGTCCTGCAGGCGATCGGCGAAGTGCAGCTTGCCGTCGAGCACCATGCTGGCGAGCGTCTCGCCGCAAAACACCTTGCTCACGGAACCGATGCGAAACATCGTATCGCCATCGGGCGTCTTGCCGTCATGGTCGGCCGTGCTGCCGAAGCCGGCAATGGCTGTCTCGCCGTCACGCACCGCAACGAGGATGAAGCCCGGGAGCTTGCCGGCCAGAAAGCTCAGCGTGCCGGCAAAATTGACCACCTCGTTGAGCAGTTTGTCCTCGGCGACAGCCGGCGCACCGGAGACGATCTGCAACGCGAGCGCCGCCGGCAAGCCGCAAAGCCCAATCCATTTGCGCAATCCGAGCATTTGTCCCCTGCTCCGCTCGCTGTTGAACCGGTCAGGCGGGTTTCAATGGTGGCGCAGGCGCGCATGTCGAGTGTACGGAGGGAAGCCGATGCCAGCAATAAGAAGCTTGATCAGCATCCGTTTCAGAGCGCGACCATCTCGCGCCACTACTACATCCGATCTTCAGTTCCTTCATTGCTCTCGAGCTTCTTGCGTAGGGCCGTGACGAGGCGGTGAACCGTTTGCAGGTCCTTGACCGAAAGCCCTTCCGAGAGGTCGTTGATCCACGGGGCCTGCAACGCCATCGCGGCGTCGAACGTGCGCCTTCCCTTGTCAGTCAGGACCACGAGTTGTGCGCGCCGGTGGTGCGGGTTGGCCTCGAACGCCAAGAGCCCTTCCGCCTGAAGGTCGTTGACGATCCGCTGCACGTTTTGCCTGTTGGCACCGAGGTCGCGGGCGAGCCATGCGACCGGCTGTGCTCGCTCCGCGTGCACGATGGCGCCGAGGATCTGCCAGCGGGCACTCGTGAGCCCGAGCCCGGCGACCAGGCGGTCACCTGCGGTCAGGACCAGGCTATTCAGCCGGAACAGGTCAAGCATAAGGTTGCTCAGGGCATCGCCAGCAGGCGTTCGTCGGGATTTCAGCATTCGTCACCATAAATCTATATTGACATCATAATGCCCAATTGGCATTCTAAGTATAATGCCACATTGACATCATGTAACCAACCGAATGAAGGCTCTCATGTCGCACCTGCGCCCACTGGATCCCGCGTTTCCGATCGAACGTCAGCTCGGCATCGATACCAGCCCTGTCGTGCTCGTGAATCTGTTCATGCTCGACAAAGCCGATGAGGAAACATTCCTCCAGGTCTGGCAAGACGATGCTGCCTTCATGAAGCGGCAGCCGGGTTTCATCGCCACCCAGCTTCATCGCGCGATCGGCGAAAGCCCGACCTATCTGAACTACGCCGTCTGGGAATCGACCGCCCACTTCCGGGCCGCCTTCACGCACCCCGAGTTCCGATCGAAGATCTCCGCCTATCCCTCTTCCGCAATCGCTTCTCCGCACCTGTTCCAGAAGGTCGCTGTGCCCGGCATCTGCGTCGCGTAGCTCGCCCGGCAATTCCGTGATCCGACCTTCGTTGCGTCGATCATCTTGACGGCTCTCTGTTGGGCCCACGAACCCCTGGTCCAGAACGGCTGAGGAGTCGCACTGCGAATCTCCCGCTGGAAAAGCGACGTATGTTGTCGGGAGCTGCCCCACCCGTTCGTCCTCTGGGCACAAAGCGCAAGAACCGAAGACTTATCGTCGGCGTCATGCAATTTCACGGAGGCTTCCCATGATCCCCGTCATTACTGCCTTCGAAAAGTCGCCCGACCGCGGCAGAGGACAAGCACGTGACATGCGTGTTCGGTGGGCGCTCGAAGAAGTGGGCCAACCTTACGACGTTCGTCTCGTTTCGTTCAGCGAGATGAAGGAAGCGGCGCATCGTGCGCTTCATCCTTTCGGGCAGATTCCGACCTACGAAGAAGGCGGTCTTGCCCTGTTCGAGTCGGGGGCGATCGTGCTCCATATTGCGGAGCGCCATGGTGGACTGCTGCCAGACGATGCGCATGGCCGGGCGCGCGCGATCACATGGATATTTGCCGCGCTTAACACGCTGGAGCCGCCGATCGTCGATCGGGCAATCGCCATGCTCGTGGAGCGCGGCGAGACCTGGTACGAGCAGCGCCTGCCTGTCGTCGAGGATCGCATCCGTATCCGGCTTGCCGAACTTTCCAGTCGCCTGGGGAATTCCGACTGGCTCGATGGCGCGTTCAGCGCCGGCGACCTTCTGATGGTGACCGTGCTGCGCCGGTTGAATGGATCGGACATTCTGCACGAATATCCGAACCTCTCCGCCTATGTGGCCCGCGGCGAAGCGCGTCCGGCATTCAGGCGTGCTTTCGATGCTCAATTGGCGGTTTTCGCCGCCGCATCGACTAGCTGATGGGGCCGCTCAGGTCGCCGCCTTCTTCTTCGGCTTCGGCTTGGCCGCCTTCGGCATCGGTGCCGGCTCGGGGCCGCCCTCGATCGAGGTCAGGCGGCCTGCGGTGAAGGTGTAGACGCCGGCACGCGGTCCGCTCGCCCAGCTGATGACGGCGACGCGCCTGCCGCCGGCATCATTGGAGAGATTGACGTTGCTCGGCGCGCCGATGCCGCGCACCACGTCGCATTCGGTGTGACCGAGCGCGACCGTTCCGCCCGACGGCGCGGGTGCCGTGGTCGAGGCATTGGCGTCAGCCGGCGCACCCGCGGGCGCCATGCCCGGGCAGGCGCCGTCGGCACTGACCAGATCCTCCGCCGTTACCGGCTTGTCGGGAGTCAGCGGCGGCGATTCGATCGAGATGTTCTTGATGAAGAGCCGGGCCGGCTTGTTGAACCATTCGGCATCCTTCGACAGCAGATCCGAGCCGCCCGCGCAGCCCGCGATCAGCGGCGCAGCCGTGCACAACGCCAGTAGAAGCGTCGAAGGAAGCTTTTGATGTCGCACGATAAACCCAAATCCCCGCGTTAAGGACCAGCCCTAAACGATTGTCCCAACATCACTTTGCGGCACGACCGTGACGAAGGCCAGCTTTCCCCCGAAAGGCGCAAATTATCATTAATTTGACAGCCAACACCTAATTGCGCCGCTGCCATCGGCCCCGCTCGTCAGCCTGCCAATAGGTGACATCAAATCCGCGCGCCTTGCAATCCGTCCAGGCGCTGCGCGCCAGCGCGAGCGCGTCCGGATCGTCGCCGTTGAACAGGAGCACCATGCGCTCATAAGTCTCCGAATCCTGAGGCAGCGCGGCGTTGTCGATCAGGAAGCGGACATTGGCGCCGTTGGGATTGCCCTCCTCGACCGCCAGTACGACCGGCTGCTCCGCGGCGTCGTTCACCCGCCATGTCGCGTGCGGCAGGAAGGAATCGTCGCGATAGGTCCAGAGATGCGCGTCGAGCGCATCGGCGCGTTCCTCCGACGTCGACTGCACCACGACGCGCCAGCCGCGCTCGAGCGATTTCTCGAGCAGCGGCGGCAAAACGTTCTCCACCGTCATGTTTTGCAGATGGTAGAACAGCACTTCGGTCATTTGCGCTCGTAGTGGTCGGCGACCAGACGGTCCAGCAGGCGCACGCCATAGCCGGAGCCCCAGCTCTGGTTGATGTCTGTCTTCGGGGCGCCCATGGCGGTGCCGGCAATGTCGAGATGCGCCCAGGGCGTGCCGTCGACGAAGCGCTGGAGGAACTGCGCCGCGGTGATCGAGCCGCCATGGCGGCCGCCGGTGTTCTTCATGTCGGCGAACTGGGAATCGATCAGCTTGTCGTATTCGGGCCCGAGCGGCATGCGCCAGACTTTTTCGCCGCTCTCGATGCCGGCCGTCAGGAGACGTTCGGCGAGTTCGTCATTGTTGGAGAACATGCCGGCATGCTCGGTGCCGAGCGCGACCATGATTGCGCCGGTGAGCGTTGCGAGATCCACCATGAATTTCGGCTTCACCCTCTTCGCGACATACCAGAGCACGTCGGCCAGCACGAGACGCCCTTCGGCGTCGGTGTTGATGATCTCGATGGTCTGGCCCGACATCGAGGTGACGATGTCGCCCGGACGCTGCGCGTTGCCATCGGGCATGTTCTCGACGAGGCCGATGGCGCCGACCGCGTTGACCTTTGCCTTGCGCGCCGCGAGCGCGTGCATCAGGCCGACGACGCAGGCGGCTCCCCCCATGTCGCCCTTCATGTCCTCCATGCTACCGGCCGGCTTGATCGAGATGCCGCCGGTGTCGAAGCAGACGCCCTTGCCGACGAAAGCGACGGGCGCCTCGCCTTTCTTGGCCCCGTCCCAGCGCATGATCACCGTACGGCTCGGCCGCGCCGAGCCCTGACCGACGCCGAGCAGCGCTCCCATGCCGAGCTTCTGCATCGCCTTGACGTCGAGCACCTCCACCTTGACGCCGAGCTTGCGGAGCTGGCTCGCGCGCCGCGCGAACTCCTCCGGGAAGAGCACGTTCGGCGGCTCGTTGACGAGATCGCGCGCGATGATCACGCCATCGACGACGTGGCCTGCCGGCGCGAAGGCCTTTTTCGCAGCAGCGAGGTCAGCGACAGCGAACGCGACGTCGGCGCGCAACGCACCGCCCTCCTCGCCGTCCTTCTTTTTCGTCTTGTAGCGATCGAATTTATAGGCGCGCAGCCGCAGGCCCGAGCCGATCGCGACCGTCTGCTCCGCGGTCATGGCCCCGTCAGGCAGTTCCGCCATGATGGTCATGGCGCTCGCGCCAGCCTTCAGCTTGCCGGCCGCCACGCCGCCGAACTTCAGAAAGTCGTTGAGCTTCAGCGCCGAAGTCTTGCCGGCCCCGATCACAATCAGCCGGCTCGCCTTCAGCCCCTCGGGAGCCAGGATGTCGAGCGCCGCGCCCGTCTTGCCCTTGAACTGGCCCGCCTCGGCGGCCCGCTTCACCAGGTCCACTGCCGATCCGAGCGCCTTGGCGGTCGCCGGGCCGAATCGCAAGCCGTCGTCACAGAACGCCACCAGCGTCCCGCGCGGGACGGCGGAAAACGGAACGAAGCCGACCTTGACGGCGTCGGACATGGATAACTCCTCCAAAAAACAAGACTTTTGCCGCTCCCCGAGCACCGCTACGGGCACCGGCTGAACGGCGATTCACTGCTCCGGGGCGTACTATGACCCGTCCGCACCTCGCATGCCAAGCGCTGCCCGTGGCCGGCAGGCCACAAGAAGGAAATATTAACCATATGATGAGGGTGCCACGGGGCAGCCATTTTGTTGACGGATCAAAGGGATGGTAGTGAGAGTGTGAACTGGTGAAAGACGTGGCAGAACGACCCTTGGGGATCCCTTCCGGGATGGGTCGGGACGTCCGGAGTTTGGGACCCAGAAGGGGCCTGGTGGGGATCGTGCGGTAGCGCATGGGGTCGATCGACAGGTATATTTTCCGCACGACGCTGGCGTCGTTTGCGCTGGTCCTGGTCAGCCTCACCGGCGTGATCTGGATTACGCAGGCGTTGCGCGGCATCGACCTGATGACGAGTCAGGGGCAGACCATCCTGACCTTCCTCGGCATCACCAGCCTCGTGATTCCCGCGCTGGTGCTGATCATCTCGCCGATCGCGCTGATGATCGCGATCTCGCACACGCTGAACAAGCTAGCGACCGATTCCGAGATCATCGTGATGAATGCCGCCGGCTTCTCGCCGTTCCGGCTATTCTATCCGTTCTTCTACGCCACCTGCGTGGTGGCGCTGCTGGTCGCCTTCATCGCCGCCTATCTCGCCCCCGACGGCATGCGGCGGATCAAGCAATGGGACGCCGAGATCACAGCGGACGTCCTCACCAACATCCTCCAGCCCGGCCGCTTCGCCCAGCTCGACCAGAACCTCACGATCCGGATTCGCGAGCGCCAGCCCGGCGGCATCATGGCCGGCATCTTCATCGACGACCGCCGCGATCCGAAGGAGCGCAACTCGATCGTCGCCGAGCGCGGCACGGTGGTGAAGAGCGGCGGCGAGACGATTCTGGTGCTGGAGGACGGCAACCTGCAGCGCTTCGAGGCCGGCAAGCGCGATCCTGCGCTCGTGACCTTCGCCCGCCACGGCTTCGACATGTCGAAATTCTCCAACCAGGGGCGCGACGTCACGCTCGGGATTCGCGAACGCTATCTCTGGGAGCTGTTCTCGCCGTCCGAGGACGATCCGGTCTACAAATCGGTGCCCGGCCAGTTCCGCTCCGAGCTGCATGACCGCATCATGGCGCCGCTCTATCCCTTCGCCTTTGCGGCGCTGACATTCGCCTTCCTCGGCGCGCCGCGCACCACGCGCCAGAGCCGCAATTTCTCGATCGGCAGCTCGATCCTCGCGGTGTTCGGCCTGCGCATGGCGGGCTTCGCCTGCTCGGTGATGGCGGTGAAGTCGCCGGCCGCCCCGATCGTGCAATATGCCATGCTGGCGGTCGCCATCGGCCTCGGCGTCTGGATGATTGTCGGCGGCGTGGTGGTGGAAGCGCCGCCTGCGCTGCTGGAAGCCATCAACAGATCCAATGCGCGCATTGCGCGGCTGTTCCGACGTCCGGTCGCCGCATGAGCATGCTCACCAACACCCTCGGGCGCTATTTCGCGGGCCGCTTCGTCGTCGCCGCCCTCGGCGTGTTCGCGAGCATTTTCCTGCTGCTGGTGCTGGTCGACTATATCGAGATGGTGCGCAAGACCTCTGGCCTGGCGTCCGCCTCCGCGATCATGGTGGCCGAAACCTCGCTGTTCCGCGTACCGCAGCTTTTGGAAAAGCTGACGCCGTTCTGCATGCTGATCGGCGCCATGACCTGCTACCTTGCCCTCTCCCGCCGGCTCGAGCTTGTCGTGGCACGCGCCGCCGGCATTTCCGCCTGGCAGTTCATCTCGCCCGCGCTCGGCAGCGCGCTGCTGATCGGCGTGATCGCGACGGTCGCCTACAATCCGATGTCGGCAAACCTGCGCGAGCTGTCCAAGCGCATGGAAGCGGAGCTGTTCGGCTCGGCGCCCGGTGGCGGCATCCAGGACGCCTCCGGCTTCTGGCTCAACCAGGTCACCAGCGAAGGCCAGATCATCATCAACGCCGCGCGCAGCGAGCAGCAGGGCATCCGGCTGACCGGCCTGACGCTGTTCCGGTTTGATACGGAATTTCACTTCAAGGAGCGCATCGAGGCGCGCGAGGCGACGCTGGAAGACGGCCGCTGGGTGTTCAGGACCGTGCGGCGCTTCTCGCTCGACGCCCCCCCTGTCGATCAGGACCGCCTGGAGATTCCCACGACGCTGACCGAAGCGCAGGTTCGCAACAGCTTTTCCACACCCGAGACTGTGTCCTTTTGGCAACTACCGAGCTACATCCGTTCGTCCGAAAGCTCGGGCTTCGCGACAGCCGGATATCGACTCCAGTACCATAAGCTTCTGGCACAGCCGTTTCTGCTTGCAGCGATGGTGATGCTGGCGGCTTCCGTATCGTTGCGCTTCTTCCGGATGGGCGGCGTACAGAAGATGGTTTTGAGTGGCGTGGGCGCAGGCTTTCTGCTCTACGTGCTGTCCAAAGTTACTGAGGATTTGAGCAAGGCTGAGTTGATGCATCCGATCGCTGCGGCGTGGCTGCCCGTTGTGGTGGGCGGCCTCACCGGCTTTTTGGCCTTGCTCTATCAGGAGGACGGATAGTGACTGCCGTCCGCCGAGGGCATGTGTCTGAATTGGCGCTGCGCACCGTGGTGCGCGCGAACGGACGCGGCTTGCCTGCCCGCAGCCTCCTGCTAGCCTTCCTGGCCGCGCTCGCGCTGGGTGGATTGCTCGACCTTGCCGCGACCGCGCCTGCGGCCGCGCAGAGCTTCACCTACAATCCGCTGCCGCCGCGTCCGAAGCCGCCGAAGGCCGCCAACGACAACCAGATGCTCGTGCAGGCGACCGAGGTCGACTACGACTACAACAATTCGCGCGTCTCGGCGGTCGGCAACGTCCAGCTGTTCTACAACGGCACCAGCGTCGAGGCTGACAAGGTCATCTACGACCAGAAGACCAAGCGGCTCCATGCCGAAGGCAACATCCGCATGACGGATGCCGACGGCAAGATCACCTATGCCGAGATCATGGATCTGTCGGACGACTACCGCGACGGTTTCGTCGATTCGCTGCGCGTGGACACCGCCGACCAGACCCGCATGGCCGCGAGCCGCGCCGACCGCTCCAGCGGCAACTACACCGTATTCGAGAACGGCGTCTACACGGCCTGCGCGCCGTGCAAGGACGATCCGAAGAAGCCGCCGCTGTGGCAGGTCAAGGGTGCCCGCATCATCCACGACCAGCAGGAGAAGATGCTATACTTCGAGACGGCGCAGCTCGAATTCTTCGGCGTGCCGCTCGCCTACATGCCGTACTTCTCGACGCCCGACCCGACGGTGAAGCGCAAGACCGGCTTCCTGATGCCGGGCTTCACGTCGAACACGCCGTTCGGCTACGGCGTTGAAATTCCGTTCTACTGGGCGATCGCGCCCGATATGGACGCGACCTTCAGCCCGCGCATCACCTCCAGGCAGGGCGTGCTGTTCCAGGCCGAGTTCCGCCAGCGCCTGATGGACGGCGCCTACCAGATCCGCGTCTACGGCATCGACCAGCTCGATCCGGGCGCGCTCGCCGGGCAGCCCGGTGACCGCCAGTTCCGCGGCGCCATCGACACCAAGGGCCAGTTCGCGCTGAACGACAAATGGGTCTGGGGTTGGGACGGCGTCCTGATGTCCGACTACTATTTCTTCTCGGACTACCGGCTGTCGGCGTACCGCGATCCCTTCTCCTCGTTCCTGAGCCTGCCGACCGAAGCGATCTCCCAGCTCTATCTGACCGGGGTGGGCAACCGCAGCTTCTTCGACGCGCGCACGATGTATTTCCTGAGCTTCTCGGGCAATCAGCAGCAGGTGCCGGTCGTCTACCCCGTGATCGACTACTCGAACGTGATCAACTATCCGATCTTCGGTGGCGAGGTCTCCTACAAGACGAATTTCGTCAACCTGACGCGTAACGACGCGGTGTTCGATCCGATCACCACGACCGCCAACACCCTCGGCCTCTGCACCACCACCTCGGCCGATCCGCTCGCGCGCACGCCCTCGCAATGTCTGTTGCGCGGCTTCCCCGGCACCTACACGCGCATGACGGCTGAGGCGCAGTGGCGGAAGTCCTTCACCGATCCCTTCGGTGAAATCTGGACCCCGTTCGCCATCCTGCGCGCGGACGCGATCAACTCCTCGGTCTCGAACCAGCCGGGCGTGTCGAACTTCCTGCCTGTCGGCGACACCCAGGCGCTGCGCCTGATGCCGATGGTCGGCCTCGAGTACCGCTATCCCTTCATCAACGTGCAGCCGTGGGGCTCGACGATCGTCGAGCCGATCGCGCAGGTCATCATCCGTCCGAACGAGACCTATGCCGGCAAGTTTCCCAACGAGGACGCGCAGAGCATGGTGTTCGACGCGAGCAATCTGTTCAGCGTCGACAAGTTCTCGGGCTACGATCGCGTCGAGGGCGGCGGCCGCGCCAATGTCGGCGTGCAGGCCACCACCCAGTTCGACAGGGGCGGCGCCGTCAAGGTTCTGTTCGGGCAGTCCTACCAGCTGTTCGGCCTGAACTCCTTCGCGGTCAAGGATGAGATCAATACCGGCCTGGATTCCGGTCTCGACAAGCCGCGGTCCGACTATGTCGCGAGCGTCGGCTATTCGCCGAACCGGACCTACACCTTCAGCGTCCGCGGCCGCTTCGACGAGCAGACCTGGAACGTCCAGCGCTTCGAGGCTGAAGGCCGCGCCAATTTCGATCGCTGGTCGGTCAGCATGATCTACGGCAATTATGCGCCGCAGCCGGAACTCGGCTACCTGACCCGCCGCGAGGGCATCCTCACCAGCGGCTCGGTGAAGGTCGCGGCCAACTGGGTGGTCCAGGGCTCGGCGCGCTGGGACCTCGAAGCCAACAAGATCAATCAATACGTGGTCGGCGCAGGCTATGTCGACGATTGCTTCGTGCTGGCGGCGAACTATGTAACGTCCTATAGCTACTCGGCGGGCAGCAACCCGCCTGTTCTGAGCCACGCGTTCATGTTCCAGATCGGCCTGCGAACGCTGGCGAACTCCTCGGGAACCAGCAGCTCCGCCGGCTTGCAGTAAACAGATTTGACGCTGCGGGGCTTGTTCGGATCGCAAGCATGCGAGCGACGACATCCATGACGACCACTTTGCGAGTCCATCGCCTTCTCCTCACCGCACTCGGCACGGCCCTGCTCCTGATCGGCGGCGCCGCCCCGTCACAGGCGCAGACCGTCGTCGTCATGGTCAATGGCGAGCCCATCACCGATTTCGACATCGAGCAGCGCGGCAAGCTCGACGTCCTGACGACCCAGAAGAACCCTGGCCGGCAGGAGGTCATCAACGAGCTGATCGACGAGAAGGTGAAGATCAAGGAAGGCAAGAAATACGGCGTCGAGCCTACCAGCTCGGACATCGACCAGTCCTTCTCCGGCATGGCGCAGCGCATGCGCATTACTCCGGACCAGCTCGCGAAATCACTCGAGGTGAAGGGCGTGCGGCCGGAGACGTTGAAGAACCGCATGCGCGCCGAAATGGTCTGGACCAGCCTGGTCCGGGGCCGCTTCAAGGAACAGCTGCAGGTCGGCGAGCGCGACGTCGCGGCCGCCGTGCAGGCCCAGAACGGCGAAAAGCTGCAGGTCGAGGGCTTCGAATACAAGATGCAGCCGATCGTCCTCATCGTGCCGCGCGGCTCGTCGCAGGCCGCGACCGAGGCACGGCACAAGGAAGCCGAATTGTACCGCAGCCGGATCACGAGCTGCGATGAAGCCAATACGCTGTTCCGCTCGACGCCCAACGCGGCGATCCGCGAAAGCGTCACCAAGACCAGCGCTGATCTCCCCGAGGCGCTTCGCAAGGTGCTCGACGATACGCAGGTTGGCCATCTCACCCCGCCGGAGGTCACCAAGCAGGGCATCGAAATGGTCGTGCTGTGTGCGCGCAATTCGACCATGATCGACACGCCGAAGCGGCGCGAGGTCCGCGAGAAGATGTACGTCGAGAAGTACGAGAAGACCTCGAAGCGGTATCTGGCCGAAATCCGCAAAGCGGCGATGATCGAATATCGTTGATGGCAAGGCCCCTCGCACTGACCCTGGGCGAGCCTGCCGGCATTGGCCCCGACATCACGATCGCGGCCTGGCTGCGCCGCAACGAGCTGAAGCTGCCCGCGTTCTACCTGCTCGGCGATGACGCCCTGATCGCGCGGCGCGCCAAGGCGCTCGGCGCCGATATCAGGATCGCGCGTGTGCGCGCCGAGGAAGCAGTCGCCACCTTCGCCGACGCCCTGCCGGTGGTCGCAACCGGCGAGGTCGCAACGGCCGAGCCGGGCCGGCCCGACGAGAGCAGCGCGCCCGCGGCGCTCGCCTCCATTCGCCAGGCCGTCGCCGACGTCCGCGAAGGCCGCGCCGGCGCCGTCGTCACCAATCCGATCGCCAAGAGCGTGCTCTACCGCGCGGGCTTCCGCCATCCCGGTCACACCGAATTTCTCGCCGAGCTCGCCGAACAGGACGGACGCGTGCCGCAACCGGTGATGATGCTGTGGTCGCCGCGCCTTGCGGTGGTGCCGGTGACCATTCACCTTTCGCTGCGCGATGCGCTGGCGCAGCTCTCGCGCGAGCTGATCGTCTCGACGGTGCGCATCGTCGCAGCCGAGCTGAAATCACGTTTCGGCATCAGCCGGCCGCGCATCGCGATCTCCGGCCTCAACCCGCATGCCGGCGAGAACGGCTCGCTCGGCCACGAGGAGCAGACCATCGTCGCGCCGGCGATCAAGATCTTGCGCAACGACGGCATCGAGGCCAGGGGCCCCTTGCCCGCCGACACCATGTTCCACGACGCCGCGCGACAAACCTATGACTGCGCGGTCTGCATGTATCACGACCAGGCGCTGATCCCGATCAAGACGCTGGCCTTCGACGACGCGGTCAACGTCACGCTCGGCCTTCCCTTCATCAGGACATCGCCGGATCACGGCACGGCATTCGACATCGCAGGCACGGGCAAGGCCAATCCCGCAAGCCTGATCGCGGCGCTGCAACTCGCAAGCCGCATGGCCGCGCAACCGGCATGAGCGCGATCGACGACCTCCCGCCGCTTCGCGAGGTCATTCGCCAGCATTCGCTATCGGCCCGCAAGTCGCTGGGCCAGAACTTCCTCCTCGACCTCAACCTGACAGCGCGCATCGCGCGTGCCGCCGCGCCGCTCGAGAATTTGACGATCGTCGAGATCGGTCCCGGCCCGGGCGGATTGACGCGCGCCCTGCTCGCGCTTGGTGCTGCGCGCGTCATCGCGATCGAGCATGACGAACGCGCGATCCCCGCCTTGCAGGATATTTCCGTGCGCTATCCCGGGCGCCTCGAGATCGTGCATGGCGATGCCATGACCTTCGATCCGAGACCCCTGCTCGGCGGCGCCAAGGCAAAGATCGTCGCCAACCTGCCCTACAACATCGCGACCCAGCTCCTGATCGGCTGGCTCACCGGCGAGCCGTGGCCGCCGTGGTACGAGATGATGGTGCTGATGTTCCAGCGCGAGGTTGCCGAGCGGATCGTGGCGCGCGAGAACGAGGAGGCCTATGGCCGGCTCGGCGTGCTCGCCAACTGGCGGGCAGAGACCAAGATCCTGTTCGACATCTCGCCCTCCGCCTTCGTTCCGCCGCCGAAGGTCACCTCCTCCGTCGTGCGCCTCGTGCCGCGCGCGGCGCCTCTGCCCTGCGACCGCCGGCTGCTCGAACAGGTCGCGGCGGCCGCCTTCGGCCAGCGCCGCAAGATGCTGCGCCAGAGCCTGAAATCACTTCAGGCCGATCCGGCGCGCCTCGCCGCTGCCGCCGGCGTCGATGCGACGCGGCGCGCCGAGACCATTCCGGTCGCGGGCTTTGTTGCCATGGCGCGTGAATTGGCCGATATACGCAGCCAAGCCTGAAGCATGATCCGGACTCGGAGGGCCGCGCCGGCGCAAAGTGCGCAGCGGCTTTCCGAAGAGATCATGCTCGAACAATAAGCTTAAGCGCGATGATCGCGCTTAAGCGAAAATTTCGGAGGAAGGAAAATGGCGTTGATGCGTCGGCAGTCCCTGGTCAAGTTCGATGCGCCGCTGTGCGAGACCATCATCGACACGCCCAAGCCACAAGGACGCGAGGTGCTGGTGCGCATCGAGCGCTGCGGCCTGTGCCATTCCGACCTGCACATCCAGGACGGCTACGCCGATCTCGGCGGCGGCAAGAAGCTCGACACCACGCGCGGTATGACGCTTCCCTTCACGCTCGGCCACGAGATCGCGGGTGTCGTGGAGGAAGTCGGCGGCGATGTGCCGGCTGGCCTCATCGGCGCGAAGAAGGCGGTCTTCCCCTGGATCGGCTGCGGCCAGTGCCGCGACTGCGCCAATGGCGATGAGAATCTCTGCGCCAAGCAGCGCTTCCTCGGCGTCTCCATCGACGGCGGCTTTGCCAGCCATGTGCTGGTGCCGGATGCAAGATACCTGCTCGACTACGATCCCCTGCCGGTCAATCAGGCCGCGACATTGATGTGCTCGGGCGTCACCGCCTACGGCGCGCTCAAGCGCCTCGTCGACCGTCCGCGCCAGCGCAACCTGCTGCTGATTGGTCTCGGCGGTGTCGGCATGATGGGCCTGTCGTTCGCGCAGGCCATGTTCAGGCAGCCGATTGCAGTCGCCGATCTCAGCCCGGCGGCGCGCGAGACCGCGCTGAAGAATGGCGCGGCGACCGCCTACGATCCGGCCGAGCCGGAGGTCGTCAGGCGCATCCTGAAAGAGACTGACGGCGGTTTCGACGAGGTCGTCGATTTCGCCGGCAACGAGAAGTCGATGGCGTTCGCCGTTTCCGTGCTCGCGCGCGGCGGCAAGGTCGTGGTCTCCGGCCTGATGGGCGGCCAGTTCACCCTGCCCATGGTGCAATGGGTGTACAAGCGCATGACCATCGAGGGATTCATGGTCGGCACGCTTGCCGAGGCCCACGAGTTGATGGCGCTCGCCAGCGCCGGCAAGATCAAGCCGACGCCGATGCAGGAAGAGCCGATGGGCGATGTCCAGAAGTGGATCGACTCTCTGCGCGCCGGAAAGGTCGTCGGCCGGATCGTGCTGAAGAACTGATCCGCCGGCGTCGAGGCCGCGCGCGTCCGAAGCTATTTCAAGCTGACGAACCGCGACGGTCCAGGCACCACAGTCTTTGCAAGGTCCGCGACGAGCGGCGCCGCGTCGGGTAACGCGAGATCGGCGCCACCAGCGGCGAGCAGGCGCATGATCTCCCAGTCCTGTCGCGCCAGCGCGTACCGCAGCGGCGCGATGCGCTCCGCGTAAAACTGCAAGAACAGCGGCCGCGCCACCGGCTCGTTGAGGTGGTGACCCGGCACCACTGCATTGACGTCGATCAGGCCTGCGGCAAGCGCCCTGCGCAGGAGCTCGAGCGCCTGGGAGCTCGGGGGATTGGCTCCCTCGTCCCGATAGCCTGCAGTGGCGATGCAATCGAGAAACGCCCAGGCTTGCGCGGGTTCGAGCGGCTGGGCCGCAGCAGCGCGTCTATCGACATCAGCGGTCCACTGAAAGAGCTCGCGCGCGAACGCATCATCCCGTTGCTGTTGTTCGGCTTTGCGCGTGGCCTGCTCCACGGCCCTGACGCGGGATTCGATCATCCCGGGCACGACACCGCAGAGAGCAGTCAATCCGATCAGCACAAGCCCAAGTCCCGCACGCGGCGGAGTCAGTGCCGTCACGCGCCAGCAGAGAACGAGCACGGCGGCTGTCGACACGGCAGCCACGGCCAGCCCCGCGAGGGTCAGACGGTCGAGCTCAGCCGCCCGCTCCAGCAGCAGGTTGTCGAGCCGGAAACGGATTATGTTGAAGGCACTCGCCAGAGCGACGAGGAGTTGCAAGATCGTAAGTAGCCACCGCATGCGGATTTGGTCGGCGGAAACGACCTGTCGGTTCAGTATTCGGGAAAACGCGCCCCGCGAGGCCGCCCATCAGGCGCCAAGACCGAAAACGAACTCAGATAGCGATGGACATGAACCGGATCACGCCCGCCGCGCTTTCGTTTATCCTTCCGATCCTTCGTAGTGCCCCGGCTGGTAGATCGCTCCGCTCGGGGCTCGTGGCTCCTGCGCCAGCCGCGTGAGGATGAAGTCGCGGTGCGCGACGTGCTGAACCTGAGACTGCCGAAACGTGTCGAGCAGTGCGAGCGCGTTCCTGACATCGTGGCCATCGCGGTCCAGTTCGGCGACAATCCGCTCCTGCTTTGCGATGTGATGCTCGCCCAAGGCGATCCGCTCCTCTGCGTCAGCAAGGTGCGCCAGCTCCATTGCCCGGTCCACGTCCGACCTCCGCTGAGTTTTCTCCCCTTATCCTCGCACGATAAGCCGGCCGGCAGTTGACGCAGATCAACCCGCGTGAACGCCGATCTTCGGCCCCTGTCGAACGCCGCGGCTGGGTTCAGCTCGTTCGCCCCTGGCGACCCATGAGGAGGCCATAGAGGACGAGCAGGATCACTGCGCCGACGATGGCGCCGATGAAGCCCGCGGATTCGCCCGCCCGGTACCAGCCCACCGACTGGCCCAGGAACGTCGCGACGAACGCGCCGACGACTCCCAGGATCGTGGTCAGGATGAAGCCCTTCGGCTCATTGCTCCCCGGCATGATGAATTTTGCGATCAGGCCGACGATAAAGCCGATGATGATAGTCCAGAGGATCCCCATCTCGCTGCTCCTGTCATGAGCCGGCACCTGCGGCAATCGGCATCCTGAGAGAGATCGCACGGCAGCGCCTTTGACATAGATCAACGTAGGCCGGCGTTCTCGGGGCGGCCCTGACTGCGCAGGACCGTCATCAGGTCGCGCGAGGGAGGTCGGCATGGCCATGCTGGGCGAGATCACGCACACCACCACCTACAAATATGCAAAGCCTGTTTCGTTCGGGACGCATCGGGCGATGTTCCTGCCGAGGCGCGGTGCGTCTGCGCGACTGCTCGGTTGGTCGGCGAAAACCGACCCATCTTCGAAGATCCACTGGATTACTGATTCCCGCTCCAACACCGTTACGGTGATGGAGTTCGCGGAGCCGAGCAGCGAGTTGACCTTCACCTTCCAGGTCCGCGGCGTGTTCTTCGGCATCAAGGGCATCGAGTCCTTTCCCCTGGCGTCGCGGGCGGACGAGATTCCCGTGCAGTATTCGCCGGACGAATGGACCGACCTCGCCGGCTATCTGCGCCCGCATGCCGAGGACCCCGACGGCACCCTCGCAGCATGGACGAAAAACTTCGTCGCCGGCGACCAGGACCAGACGATCGACGTGCTGCGCCGGATCCTGCGCACGTTCCGTGAAGGCTTCAGCTACCGATCCCGGGAGTCCGAGGGTACCCAGACGCCCAGCGAAACCTTGCGTACCAGGTCCGGGACCTGCCGCGACTATGCCTGGCTGATGATCGAGGCGCTGCGCCGTCTCGGCCTCGCCTCGCGCTTCGTCAGCGGCTACCTCTATGACCAGGCGCTGGATGGCGGCGCCGTGGGCATGACCGGCTCCGGCGCCACGCACGCCTGGCTCCAGGTGTTTCTCCCCGGCGCCGGATGGCTGGATTACGATCCGACCAACCAGATCAATGCAGGGTTCGATCTCATTCCGGTCGCGGTCGCCCGGCATCCCGGCCAGGCCATTCCACTGGAGGGATCATGGTTCGGGGATGCAGGGGACTACAAGGGCATGTCGATCAAGGTCGCGGTTCACAAGATCGGCGAGATCCGCGATCCCTCCGAGGGCTGAGCGGGCCCGGAACGGATCAGTCGTCGGACCGTGGTGCGCTTCTTGGAAAGATCAGCCGCACGTACGTCCCTGCCCCCGGCTCGCTGTCCAGCCTGATCCGGCCGCCAAGGCGTTCGGTGACGACGGCATGGACGACGTGCAGTCCAAGACCCGTCGCCCCATGATGACGCCGCGTGGTGAAAAACGGATCGAAAGCGGAGAGCTTGACGTCCGGGGGCATTCCACAGCCATCGTCGGACACGACGAGCTCGACCTGATCATCACCCGCAGATCTCAGATCGACACGGATCCGACCTCCCGCGCCATCCGGCCATGCATGGGTCATGGCATTCATGACCAGATGGGTCAGAACCTGCCCGAAGGGACCGGGATAGCTGTCCATTTCGAGAGCTCGCGCGAGCCGCAGCTCGAGCGCGATACCGCGACGACGGCATTCGCGATCAAGATGCAACAGCAATTGTTCCGAGAGCTCGGCAGCGTTGAAGCGACGCAGCGTGGACTGGCCCGGATCGAGCGCGCCCTGCTTGAAGGATTGGATCCGCTCCGCCGCGCGTGACAGGTTGGCGATGAGTTGAGCGGACGCATCGCCGGCGAGGCTGACGAACTCGTTGAGGCTCGAGCGTCGAACCTTGCCGCCTGAAACTTCCGAGGCGAAGGCCTCCGACTTGCGCTGGAGCGTCGAGGCGATCGTCAGGCTGTTGCCCACGGGACCGTTGACCTCGTGTGCAACGCCGGCAACCATCCGGCCGAGTGCCGCGAGCTTTTCAGCTTCCACCAGCGACTCCTGGGTTTCCCGCAAGCGACGCAGCGCGGTTTCGGCAGCATCTCTCGCCTCTCGCAGCTCCAGTTCAGCGCGCTTGCGTTCGGTGATCTCCTCGGCAGCCACGTTGACCGCAACGATCTTGCCGCCGGGCGCACGCAACGGATGCCAATAGGTCACCCAGTAGCGCTCCTCGGCCTGATCGGCGCGCTGGCCGGCAACCTCTATGCCGACAACCGGTTCTCCGGTTTCCATGATCGAGCGGACGATCTGTGCGACGGAATCCGCCAGGGCCGGAACGCAATCCCGCACGAAGCGGCCGAGATGGTTCTCGACAGAGATACCGCAGATCTCGGTGAGGCGCTGGTTGATTTGCAGATAGCGGCAATCCGGAGAGAGACAGGCAAGTCCAATCGGCGCGGTGTCGTAGATCGCTTTCAGGGCGGGCTGCTCCGGAAACAGCAACACCTCGGATGCGAGCGCTGATTTTGACGCCTGTGCCATGACCGCCTCGACATTGTTTTTGTAGGTTCGGGTCGCATCCTCTTTGGCTGAGCCGGCCCCCTCGCTGCTATCGTCCCAGGACGACACACAACGTCTTTCCGGCTTCGGCAAAACCGCGGCATACTGTCCAAATCCTGCAAAATTGAGATTGCGGCCGTTTAGCCTCAATGCGCGTGTCCATCCCTGCCCGTCAGCCTCGCCAACTCGCGCGCCGTCTCCAGGATCATGTCGATCCGCTGCTGCAAGCGCTGCTGCAAATCGGGGATGTTGACCTTGTCGGTGACACGGTAGGCATTACCGATCCGCTCCGCGTACCCCTGCTTGATCATCTCCTCGAGCCTGCGCAGCACGGTTGCGCGCGGTAGCTTCAGCGCGGCCGCAACCGTGCTCGCTCGCACCGGCGAACACATCGCGGTTCGCAGGAACAGGTAGATGCCGATGGTGCGGAACGTGGCGCTGTCATTCTGCCTGACGAAGTCTGCGCCGTAATCGTCGTTGAGGCTGCGGATCAGGCCGAGATAGAGCCGGCTGAGCAGCATGCGCTCCCTTGCCATCGCGATGCGGGCCGGCGGCTGGACGGTGTCGAGCAGAACGAACTCGTCGCCCGCGGCGGCCCAGGTGGACAGGTCGGCGGGAGTGTTCTTGGCGGGCGTGCTCTTGTCGGAATGATCCTGAAGGGCCATGGGCATGCTCCCTCAAACGACATCGACAGGACAAGTTTACCGCGCATGTGCGCCGTCCGCATCGGCGTTCTGTGCCCGCGCCAGCAGACTGCCGGAATCGTGATGTTGGGCGCGGCTGAACCTCATTATCCCCAGCGCCGACCCCAACAACCCGTGCCGCAGCGGCTCGGGAACCTTCCACCGCTCCGACGGATATTAGCGGATTTCGGGCTTGCGGCAGTCGCAGCCGAAAATCGTTCATTTTCGCGGCGGAACGAACGCTGCGCGGGCCCGATTTAAGCCTCATCCTCTCCGGATTTGCGGCTCATTGCCACCCAACTCTTTGACGAGAAAGGCGACAGTGACGTGTTGCGTAAGGCGTAGCCGGGAGACCAGGATGGGCAACCGAACCGCGAAATTCATATCCGCCCTGTTTGCAAGCGTACTCGCCGGCATACCCTTGAGTGCGGAATCGCAAAACGCGGCGAACGTCCCGGCCGCAGCAGACGCGCAGAATGCGTCGCAAGATTCGCCGAACGCTACCGATGATTGTCTTAGCGCTCCGAAGGGCACAACGCCCGAGGGGCAGCATTGGTATTACCGTGTCGAACGCGGCACCAAGCGGCAGTGCTGGTATCTGCGCGAAGAAGGCGCAAAAACGGCCCAGAGCGCGCAGGCGACGCAAAGCGCGCCGGCGACCCAGGGCGCGCCGGCGACCCAGGGCGCGCCGGCGACCCCGAGCGCGCGGGCGACCTCGCCCGCGCAGAAGGTCGACAAACCTGCGCCGCTCTCGGTGCAGAACGCGCACGCCGAACTCACGGCACAGAGCCCCGCGCCCGACACGACCGCATCGATCCCAGCGCCGAGCGCACCTGGCACCCCGCCCGCGACGCTTCAGCGTCCGGTCGCGGTGGCCGATGCCGGCGCAGGTCAGCCGACCGTCGATGCGCGCTGGCCCGACCCGAACGTCTCGCCCTCGCCCGCCCCGCAAGCCGCGCCTGCGCCAAAACTCGCCGATGCGCGGCCCGCACCGAAACCTCAGGCTTCAGCGTCCGCCGGCACGATGACGCTCGCCGCGGCCGATGCCCCGGCCGAAAAGCCGACCGGCTCGCTCCAGACTCTGCTGCTTGTCATCGGCGGTGCGCTGGCGCTCGCCGGCATCACCGGCAGCGTCATCTATCGCTTCGCCGGCTCGCGCAGGCGCGTCCAGGTTGAAGGCGGACGCCGCCGCATCAACTGGGAGCACGCGCAGGACGACAAGAGCCACGCGCCGTGGATCGATGCGGCCGCAACTGCCGCCCCGCGCGCGCAGCGGCCGCGCCCGGTCGATTTCGGTGCTGCGCTGGCCACGGCGGCCAACGCCAACGGCAAGACCGCCAATGGCAAGACCAATGGCACCTCCACGCCGCACGTTGATCAGCGTCTCGAGGATGCAACGAGCGAGTTCGAAGAGCTGGTCCCTGAGGATCTGGACCGCAACGACCTGCACATCGCCTCGGCCGCGGAAACCGCCGAACCGCATGTCGCGGCTGTCGATGCAGCGGCGGATGACGGCGACGACCGCGATGCCGACGCAATCGATATCGATGCGATCACCGCGATCCTGGAACGGCTGGCGAAGGAAGGTCCGCGGCTGGCGCCGTCTAGCCCTGAAGCTGACCTTGCAGACCTCGTACAAAGCCAACGACGCCAATCCGCCGCTCGCGCTTGAGGCGCTCGGCCTTCAGGATCGACTGCACCTCGGCAAAGGCCTCATCGACGTCGTGGTTGATGACGATGTAGTCGTACTCGGCCCAGTGGCTCATCTCGTGGCTGGCGCGGCTCATCCGCTTGCGGATCACCTCGTCGGAATCCTGCGCGCGCGAGCGCAGGCGCTTCTCGAGATCGGCCGCCGAGGGCGGCAGGATGAAAACGCTGACGACGTCGGCGCGCGCCTTTTCACGCAATTGCTGCGTGCCCTGCCAGTCGATGTCGAAGAGCACGTCCTGCCCTGCCGACAGCGCGGCCTCGACCGGAGCGCGCGGCGTGCCGTAGCGGTTGTCGAACACGGTCGCCCATTCCAGCAGTTCGTTACCCTTCACCATCGCCTCGAAGCGCGGCTTGTCGACGAACAGATAGTCGCGGCCGTCGACCTCGCCGGGCCGCTTCGCGCGCGTGGTCGCGGAGACCGACATCTTCAGCCCGGGCATCCGCTCGATCAACAGGCGCGACAGCGTCGTCTTGCCCGCACCGGAGGGTGAGGACAGCACGAACATCAGTCCGCGCCGCTCGACACCATCAGTTCCGTGCCCGTCCGTCGTCATCGATTACTCCAGATTCTGGACCTGCTCGCGGAATTGCTCGACCACGTTCTTCATGGCGAGCCCGGTATTGGTCAGCTCGATGTCGTTGGACTTCGAGCAGCAGGTATTGACCTCGCGGTGAAACTCCTGCGCCAGGAAATCGAGCTTGCGCCCGATCGAGCCGCCCTTGCCGATCAACTCGCGCGCCTGCGCGACATGGGAGGCGATGCGGTCGAGCTCCTCGCGGATGTCGGCCCTGGTCGCGATCAGGATCGCTTCCTGCATCAGGCGATCGGAATCGAAGCGATCGGAGGTGTCGAGCAGCGTCGCGATCTGTTCGGCGAGTTTTGCCTTGATCGCCTCGGGCTTGCGCCCGGGCGCGGCTTCCGCCTTCTTCGCCAGCGCCTCGATCTCGTCCACGCGCTGGGTCAGGATCTGGCCAAGCGAGGTGCCCTCGCGCTTGCGCATGTCGACGAGCTCGGCGAGCGCCCTGTCAAAGGCTTCGGCCGCGGCGGTGCGCGCCGCCTTGTCCTCTTCCTCGTTGCCTTCGGGCTCGGCGACCTCGATCACGCCCTTGATGGCCAAAAGGCCGTCGATGCTCGGCGCCACCGCATCGACCTTGCCGGCGATCTGCGAGGCAGCCTTCAGCACGGCTGAGAGCACGTCCTCGTTGATCCGCACCGTGGCCGCCGCGTTGGTGCGCTTGACGTTGAGATTGGCGTAGACGGTACCGCGCGACAAAACCTCGCCGGCGCGTTTCTTGGCGTGGGCCTCGAGCTCGTCAAAGCCCTGCGGCAGCCGCACGCGCAGGTCAAAGCCCTTGGCGTTGACCGACTTCAATTCCCATTCGAACGTATACGGCCCGCTAGCGCCGTGGCTTCGGGCAAAGCCGGTCATGGACGACAGCGCCATCGGGTGAACTTCTCCAGACAGATGAGATTCGCAAGAGCCATCAAGGCACGCGAATCTTAAGACTATTTTGCCGCAAAGTGGAATCCGTAACCACCGCAGGTGAGCCTTGCGGCTTTAGCGCACGGATCTGCTCTAGCGCTGGATAACCTGCGGCGAGGGTTGCACGGCCCCCTGGCGGGCCGGGGCAGGATTGGCCGGGCGCGTCGCAGGCGGCTTCTTCTGCTGGGCCGGCGGCTTGGTGGTCGCGGTCGGAGCCGGGTCGGCGGGCGCGGCGGCGGCCGGCGCCTGGGCGTCATCGGCCGGCTCCACCGTGTCGTTCTGAATCTGCTTCTCCATCGCGCGCAGCTTTGCGACGTTCTTCTGGTGCGCGTCGTAGGTTTCGGTGAAGGCGTGGCCGCCGGTGCCGTCGGCGACGAAATAGAGGTCGCGGGTGCGGGCCGGATTGGCGGCAGCCTCCAGCGAGGCGCGGCCGGGATTGGAGATCGGCCCCGGCGGCAGGCCGTCGATGACATAGGTGTTGTAGGGCGAGGGCTGGGTGATCTCGCTGCGCTTGATCGGGCGGCCCAGTGTGCCCTTGCCGCCGACAAGACCGTAGATGATGGTCGGATCGGACTGCAGCTTGATCTTTTGCTTCAAGCGATTGACGAACACGGCAGCGACACGGCTGCGCTCGTCGGGCTTGCCGGTCTCCTTCTCCACGATCGAGGCGAGCGTAACCAGTTGCTCAGGCGTCTTGATCGGAATGTCCTGGCTGCGGCGTTCCCAGATTTCAGCGAGCACGCGCTTGTGTGCCTGCTGCATGCGCTGGACCACCTGCTCGCGCGTGGTGCCACGCGGGAACTTGTAGGTCTCCGGCAGCAGCGTGCCCTCACGTGGCACTTCGCGCACGCTGCCGGTGAAGATATCGTTGTCCGACAGCCGCGCCACGATCTGCTCGGAGGTCAGGCCTTCGGGGATCGTCACCGCATGCTGCACCACCTTGCCTTCGACGATGGTGGCGATGACGTCGCGCAGCGAAGCGTTCTTCTGGAACGAATATTCGCCGGGCTTCAGGTCCGAGCTCGCTTTCAGCGCAGCCACGCTGGCGATGAAGATCCAGGGATTGACGTCGGTGACGCCTTCCCTGTTCAGGGTATCGGCGATGTCGCGCTTGCCCGCACGCGAGGGGATGTTGACGATCTTGTCTTCCTGGAGAGGCCCCGGCGCCTCGAGCACCTGCCGGCCGTAATAATAGACCGCACCGGCCCCGAGCATTGCGATCAGGAGGATGGTGATAATGGCGTTGCCGATTACCACGAAGGGATTGCGCGCGCGGTCCGACCGCTTCGGCGGCGGCGGCACCTGTTCAGGCTCCAGCGCAGCACGCGGACTTCGGGGCGAAATGGGCGGCCTTTCACTCATCGAAAACCTGAATCCTGCCGGTTCAATCGCAGCCTGACAATCGTCTGCCCGGCTAATAGCACACGCCCGCAACTATGACTTAGGCAAAACGGTGAATTCGTCTCAAACGCAAGCTAATCGGCCAGACGCCTGACGATCACCGATGCGTTGGTACCGCCAAAACCGAAAGAATTCGACAACGCTACGTTGATCTCGCGCTTCTTCGCCGCCTGCGGCACGAGATCGATCGCGGTTTCGACCGACGGGTGCTCGAGGTTGATGGTCGGCGGCGCGATGTTATCGCGAATCGCGAGCATGGCGAAAATCGCCTCGATCGCGCCCGCTGCGCCGAGGAGATGCCCGGTCGAGGATTTGGTCGAGGACATCGCGACCTTGGACGCCGCGTTGCCGAGCAACCGCTCCACCGCGCCGAGCTCGATCTCGTCGCCGAGTGGCGTCGAGGTGCCATGCGCGTTGATATAGTCGAGATCGGCCGGCGTCAGCCCGGCGCGCTTCAACGCGGCCGACATGCTGCGGAAGCCGCCATCTCCATCCGGAGATGGTGAGGTGATGTGATAGGCATCGCCTGACAGGCCGTAGCCGATCACCTCGGCATAGATCTTCGCGCCGCGGCGCCTCGCGTGCTCGAGCTCTTCGAGGATCACGACGCCGGCGCCCTCGCCCATCACGAAGCCGTCGCGATCCTTGTCATAGGGACGCGAGGCCTTCTCGGGCGTCTCGTTGAAACCGGTCGACAACGCGCGCGCCGCGTTGAAGCCGGCGATGCCGATGCGGCTGATCGGCGATTCCGCGCCGCCGGCGACCATCACGTCCGCATCGCCCAGCGCAATCAGACGGGCGGCATCACCGATCGCGTGCGCGCCTGTCGAACAGGCTGTGACCACGGAATGGTTCGGCCCCTTCAGCCCATGCTCGATCGAGACGTAGCCGGAGGTGAGATTGATCAATCGCCCCGGAATGAAGAAGGGCGAGACCCGGCGCGGCCCGCGCTCCTTTAGCAGGATTGCAGTCTCCGCAATGCCGTTGAGGCCGCCGATGCCGGAGCCGATCAGGGTGCCGGTCGCACACTTGTCCTCTTCGCTCTCGGGATGCCAGTTGGCATCGTTGAGCGCCTGCGTCGCCGCAGCCATGGCGAAGATGATGAAGTCGTCGACCTTGCGCTGGTCCTTCGGCTCCATCCACTGGTCGGGATTGAAAGTGCCGTTCGAGCCGTCGCCGCGCGGCACGACGCAGGCGATCTTGGTCTGCAGATCGGACACATCGAACGTCTCGATCTTGCGCGCCCCGCTCTCGCCGTTCAGGATACGCTGCCAGGTCGGCTCGACACCGCAGCCGAGTGGCGACACCATGCCGAGGCCCGTGACGACAACTCGTCTCATATCCCAAAACTCCGGTTCTCAAGGAATCGCGGCCGATAATAAGAAACCGGTGGACCGCTGGCACGATCCGTCCGGTTTCGTCGTTCGACCGCGGATTTTGGAGCCTTAGCTCTTCGCGTTCTTCTCGAGAAACTTGGTCGCGTCGCCGACGGTGAGAATCGTCTCCGCGGCGTCGTCCGGAATCTCGCAACCGAACTCTTCTTCGAACGCCATCACCAGCTCGACGGTGTCCAGACTGTCGGCGCCGAGGTCGTCAATGAAGCTCGCGCTGTCGATAACCTTCTCGGGCTCAACACCAAGGTGTTCGACCACGATCTTCTTAACCCGTTCGCCAATGTCACTCATTGCTTAACCTCGTGTTGTTCCCTGTAGACCCGACCCCCCGGGACGATACGAGCCGTCGTGGTCGTTTTACTGCCTTTGCGTACGAACTTGATTTGGCCCCATCCTAGCCGATGCAGGGCCCGGCGAACGACGGCCAAGGCTCCGCATCGCCAATATACAGGGTTTCAAAAACCTGCAATGGCGTTCTTTGCCCATCCGTTGAAGGTCCGGTTATCATACTTCAACTGCCTTGACTACAAGCCTCAATTCGCTTTGGAAACGGCCGTTTGCCGCATCCGGTCCGCCCGGCCCTCGGCCGGACGGATTACGTTCAGATCATGGCCATGCCGCCGTTGACGTGGATGGTCTGGCCGGTGACGTAGCCTGCTTCGTTGGAGCTGAGATAGACCGCAGCTGCAGCAATATCCTCCGGCGTGCCCAGCCGGGCGGCCGGAACCTTGGTCAGGATCGTCTCGCGCTGCTTGTCGTTGAGCGCATCCGTCATCGGCGTCTTGATGAAGCCGGGCGCGATGCAGTTCGCGGTCACGCCGCGCTTGGCGTATTCGGCGCCAAGCGTCTTGATCATGCCGATCAGGCCCGCCTTCGACGCGGTGTAGTTGCCCTGCCCCGGATTGCCGGTGACGCCGACCACCGAAGTGATCGCGATGATGCGGCCGAAGCGCTTGCGCATCATCAGCTTGGTCGCGGCGCGCGCGAGGCGGAAGGTCGCGGTCAGGTTGACGTTGATGACCTCTTCCCAGTCCTCGTCGCGGAGTTGCACGAAGAGATTGTCGCGCGTGATGCCGGCGTTGGCGACGAGGATGTCGACCTGTCCCATCGCGGCTTCCGCTGCGGGCACCAGCGCCTCGACCTCGTCGGCCTTGGAGAGATTGCACGGCAGCACGTGCACGCGCTCGCCGAGCTTGCCGGCAAGCTCGTCCAGCACCTCTTTCCGCGTCCCCGAAATCGCAACCGTGGCGCCCTGCGCATGCAGCGCCAGCGCGATCGCGCCGCCGATACCGCCGGTCGCGCCGGTAACGAGCGCCTTCCTGCCAGTCAGATCGAACATCGATAGCTCCTCAACCCTGCTTCGCGGCAGCCAAGGCGTCCTTGGCCGCGGCAATATCGTTCGGCCCGCCGACGGCCACGCCCACCGCGCCGTCCGCAATGCGCTTGACGAGACCCGTCAGCACCTTGCCCGCGCCGATCTCGAAGAAACGCGTCACGCCCTGACCAGCCATATAGGAGACCGACTCGCGCCAGCGCACCGTGCCGGTGACCTGCTCGACCAGGCGGCGGCGGATCTCGTCGGGGTCGGTGATGGCGCTCGCCAGCACGTTGGAGACCAGGGGCGCCGCGGGCGCCTTGATCGTGACCTTGGACAGCGCCTCGGCCATGGCGTCGGCGGCGGGTTGCATCAGCTTGCAATGGAACGGCGCGGATACCGGCAGCAGCATCGCGCGCTTGGCGCCCTTGCCCTTGGCGATCTCGACCGCGCGATCGACCGCCGCCTTGTCGCCGGAGACCACCACCTGACCGCCGCCATTGTCGTTGGCGGCCTGGCAGACCTGCCCCTGCGCCGCCTCACGGGCGACCTCCATGGCCGCCTCGTAGTCGAGGCCGAGCAGCGCGGCCATCGCGCCGGCACCGACCGGCACGGCCTTTTGCATTGCGAGACCACGGGTGCGCAGCAACCGCGCGGTATCGGAAATCGTCAGGCTCCCGGCCGCGGCCAGCGCCGAATATTCGCCGAGCGAGTGCCCGGCGACGAAGGCGGCATCCCGCCCCACGGAAAAACCGGCCTCGGCCTCCAGCACGCGCAGGGTGGCGAGCGAGACCGCCATCAGCGCCGGCTGGGCGTTTTCGGTGAGCTGGAGGGTCTCCGCCGGGCCATCCCAGATGGTCGCCGTGAGCTTTTCCCCAAGCGCGGCATCGACTTCGTCGAACACGGCGCGGGCCGCAGGAAAGGCTTCGGCCAGAGCCTTGCCCATGCCGACCGCCTGGGACCCCTGCCCCGGAAATGTGAATGCTGCCGTCATCGGCGCTCCCTGGCTTGCTAGGATCGGGCGGCCATTCTACGCCGGGGCGCGGGCCGTTGTTCCCCATCATGCTCCAAAGGGGGCCGTAGACACTGACCGGGGCCGGAATGTCAAGCCGCGACCACGTTCGGGACGGGGGATCGCCGACGGATTATGCCCCACCGGTGGGCCCCGATACAGCCCGCCTCAAGAGAGCCTCCCGGCCCGCAGCGCGGTCGTGGGCTGACGGTGCAGTCAGCAGGCAGTCAAACGTTTACGCTGTCTGGAACTCGCCGGTTCGCTTTAAGGCGCCTTAAATACCGGCTCTCGAAATTGCGGCCATGGCATCCCTAGTTACCCCCACTTCGACAGCTTCCACCGCTGCCGCGCGACCGCGGCTGTGGTGGCACGGCTGCGTCAACTGGTTGCTTGCCAGCCCGACCTCGCAGCCCGACGACATTCATAACGAGTTTCTTCAGCAAAGGACGAACAAGACGAAGACGCTCGCGGTGGCGGTGCTCGCATCCCTGCTGATCGCATCACTCGCCGCTGCCCTGACCGGCGCCACATGGGCCTATGCCTGGGTGCTGGCAGAACTGGTCCTGGGCAGCACCCGAATCTACCTGATGATGAAAGCCTCCGCGCGGGCAAAGGCCGACGGGCCGAGTGCAGCGAGCGGCACGCCAGTCTGGGTCGGCCTGCTATCCGTGATCCTGATTTCCGCGGGCTGCTACCAATGCGTCGCATCGGGACAGCTGCCGCTGGTCCTTTCCGCAGGCGTCGGCCTCGCCAACCTGATCGGTGGAATTGCCTCGCGCAACGCCGGAACGCCGCGTTATGGAATTCTCATGATCTGCATCCTGACGCTGCCTTTTGCGGTGGCCACGATGCTGTCGCCGATCCCCTTCCTGTTCATCGTCGGCCTGCAAACCCCGGTCTACACCGCGGGGATGATTTTCCTGCTACTTGAAAATCACAAGATCCTCCTCAACCTGCATCAAACCGAGCGCAACAATCGCCAGATGGCGCACCACGACCTGCTCACCGGTCTTCCCAATCGCGCCCTGAACCGGAAGCTGTTTTCGGAGCTACTCGACGGTCCATGGCCGGAAGCTGCATCACCATCAGCCGCGAAGCTCACCGTGTTTTGCGTCGATCTCGACAACTTCAAGAGCGTCAATGACCGGCTCGGACATGCGGTCGGCGACGCCGTCCTGGTCGCCGTCGCGGACCGCCTGCGCGCCAGCGTGCGCGAGGCCGATGTCGTGTGCCGCGTTGGCGGCGACGAATTCGTGATCCTGTTGCCCGACATCACGGACACCGAGGCCGCCGACATTGCCCGGCGGATCACCGCGCGGGTTGCTGAACCGTTTGAATTTGCGCCGGCGGCGCGCGTCGGCGCAAGCATCGGCCTTGCAACAGCGCCCCAGGACGGCATGACCGCCGACGAGCTGCTGAGCGCCGCCGATCGCGCGATGTACGAGGCCAAGCGCCGCGGCAAGGGCAGCTTTGTGATCCACACCCTCGGCGTCGAAGAGGTCACCGAGGTGGTGCCGCTCGTCCCCACGGTGAAAGCTCCGGCGCTGGCCGACTAGAACCCGCCGGCCTTCTGATCTGCGCCGACCTCGGCACCCGCGTGTGCGCGGCGAACGCTGCTGACCAATTGCCCGGGACGATCATCGCGGTTTGGCTTGGCGGTCGCGAGCCGCAGCACGGCGAGATAATTCGGCTGCACCTCCATGCGGCCAGCATGTCGGCTCTCGCTCAGCAGGCGATGCACCTTCGGCAAATTGTAGCAGGGCACGTAGAACAGCAGATGATGTTCGAGGTGGTAGTTCACGTAATACGGCGCGATGAACAGCCGCTCGATAAAATTGGCATGCGTGGTGCGGGTGTTGCGCAAGGGATCGTGACTGTCGGGAACGACCGCATGCTCGGCGATGTTGCGGATACGTGTGATGACCATCTGCCAGGTCAGAAGCGGCACCAGCCATAGCAACGGATAGGCCCACCACACGCCGGCGGCCGCGAGCACCGCAAACAGCAGCGCGTTCGTGACGCATTGCGGCCCGAGCTTCTCCCAGAAATGCGCGGCGCGCTGCGACGACGGCCAATCCTTCGGACCGAGCGCATTGAGCAGTTGTGCCTTGCGCTGCTGGTAGCCAGTCTGCCCGGTGAGATCGCGGATGAACTTGCGGCGGTAGCTCAGCCTGGTGATCGGGAACGGCGCCGACAGCACGAGGTCGGGATCGTCCTCCTGCTGCGTGCGCGCGTGATGTTGCAGATGATAGCGACGGTAGCTGCGCGTCTCCGCGAAGATCGGATAGGCGCAGAACCACTGGCTCAGCGCCAGATTGGTCTTTTCATCCGGCGACAGGCAGCCATGCGCGCCGTCATGCATGAGGATCGCTAAGCCCAGCTGGCGCGAGCCGATGATCGCGACCGCGAGAATGTAGGTCAGCGGATTCGGCCACCACGCCACCAGTGCGATCGCAGCCGCGATCAGCGCCCAGGCGTGCGCGATCAGTGCTATGCCCTTCCACGTGACGCGCTCGCGCACGTCGACGAGCTGGTCCTCGGTCAGGAAATCGCGGGCACGCATGCGAAGCGCGGTCATGACCTAGCTCTCCTCATCCGATTGTGTTGATGCGTCGCGATCCCCGACGAGCCGCAGGCGCGCCGCATCGCCTGCCGATTTCGCCTGCTCGCCCAGCACGCGCAGCATCTCGGCGCACAGCTCATCCGGCGAGCGGCCCATCGCATAGCCTTCCACGATGACGCCGATCGCCACCGCCCAGAACCTGCGCGAGCTCTCGTCAGGCGCGCGCAACGTCCGCCAGCCGTGGCGCTCGACCTGGGCAGCATAGGCGCGCGCGCCCTCGGCGTGCAGGCGCTCGATGGTACGCTCGACCAGCGGCGCGAGATCCTGCCGCCGCCGCGTCAGCGTCAGCGCTTCGGCGAAGAAAGCCACCGAATCGGTCGCCGTGACCGTCTGCGCGAGCGCATATGTGTAGGCCTGTGGCGTGTGCGCCTTCAGCGCCGCCTGCTCGGTGGTGCGCGCCAGATACAGGAGATCGCGGCAAGCGCATTCGACGAACAGCGCCTCCTTGGTGCGGAAGTAATAGGTGATCTGGCTCGGAAACGCGTTCGCGGCAGTCGCGATGTCGGAGATCGAAGTCCCGGAAAGCCCCTGCTCCTTGAACAAGGGACTTGCCGCATCGAGGAGCAGCGAGCGCATCTTGCGCCCCGCCGAGCGGGTCGCCCGGGCAGCATGCTTTGGGTCGCCCCGAAGCGCTTCCACCGGACCCTTGACGGATTTGGCCATCAGCTCCTCCCGTCATTTATTTGTATGACATACAAACAAATAAATCAAGACCGAAAGGACGTGTGGCTTTGGCTTGCTCTGGAATCGAAAGGGGCCGCTCCTGAGAGCGGCCCCTTGCCGGTAAAAATGGTTTCGAGATGAAATTCAGCCCCGGCAGTCAGAAGCCTACAACTTTTCATAAATTCTGGGGATTCCGTACAAGCGCGGTGTTCCCGCACCGGAACCGCCACAACCGGTTCGCCGACGCGACGTCCTCAAAACCCCTCTGCCAACCTTGCCAAGCCGGCCAAAATCCGTATAAAGCGCGCCATCCGCAGACCCCGGCCGGGAGCTGAACGGACGGTCTCAGCAAATTCACTTGTTGATTTTGATGTGGCAGGGCCAGTCGGCCCGTCGTCCCGTGTTTCCGCCTTCTGAGCTTAACCCCAGAGTCCTTTCCGAAGGCCTCGAAGGGCTTGACGCCGGGTGAAGCGCCAACATGAGGAAAGGACTTCCATGCCTCTTTACGAGCATGTTTTTCTCGCGCGTCAGGACGCGAGCCCGCAGCAGGTTGAAGAGCTGACGACCCAGATGACCGGTATCGTCGAGGGTCTCGGCGGCAAGGTCACCAAGACCGAGAACTGGGGCGTGCGCTCCCTCACCTACCGCATGAACAAGAACCGCAAGGCGCACTTCGTGCTGCTCAACATCGACGCGCCGTCCGCGGCGATCGCCGAGATCGAGCGCCAGGAGCGCATCAGCGAAGACGTGATCCGCTATCTCAGCGTCCGCGTCGAGGAGCTGGAGGAAGGTCCCTCCGCAATGATGCGCAAGGCCGATCGCGATCGCGAGCGCGATGACCGCGGCGGTGGATTCCGCGGCGAGCGTGAAGGCGGCTTCCGTGGCGACCGCGAAGGCGGCTTCCGCGGTGACCGCGGCCCGCGCCGTCCGCGCGAAGAAGCTGAAACGACGGATGGGGAGTAAGAACAATGGCTGAAGCTGGTGCACGCCGTCCGTTTTTCCGTCGCCGCAAGAGCTGCCCGTTCACGGGCGCCAACGCGCCGAAGATCGACTACAAGGACTCCAAGCTCCTGATGCGTTACGTCTCCGAGCGCGGCAAGATCGTGCCGAGCCGCATCACGGCCGTGTCCGCCAAGAAGCAGCGTGAGCTCGCCCGCGCCATCAAGCGCGCGCGGTTCCTCGGCCTCTTGCCCTACGTGATCCGCTAAACGACGTTCCGACCGGCGGCCCCAGAGACCGCCGGTCGAATCATTCAAACTCATAAGGCTTCCGGGTCGTCCGGTTGCCGATGGTTGGGGCGAAATGCCTCTAACCGCTCGAAGGGAGCGGGACAGCTGATGATGGCACTTGTACTCATTGCCCTGATCGCCGGCGCTGCGTCGGCCCTGATGTTCGCCTCGATCATCTCGGGCGCGCTGATCTCGCTCGTCCTGTTCTACCTCTCGCCCCTGCCGCTGATGGTCGCCGCGATCGGCTGGGGACCGCTGTATGCGAGCCTTGGCGGCATCGCCGCCGCGATCGGCCTCGGCGCCATTTTCGGCCTGCCCTACTGCCTCGCCTTTGCCGTCACGGTCGCGCTGCCGGCCTGGTGGCTCGGCCATCTCGTGCTGCTCGGACGCCATACCACTCCTGCCGTGATCGCCGCGGGCGGAGAGCCGCCGGCCGAACCTGAGATCGAATGGTATCCGGTCGGGCGAATCCTGCTCTGGATCGCGGGCTTTGCCGCGCTGATCACGATCGCGGCGCTGCTCACGCTCGGCAGCGATGCCGAGGGCATCACGACCTCGCTGCGCCGCGGCTTGATGCGCATCCTCCGCGCAGCCGATCCGCAAGTCTCCGGCGATACCGACCAGTTCATCGATGCGCTGGCGACCGTCGCACCGGCCGTTGCCACCATCGTCTCGATGATGACGCTCACCCTCAACCTCTGGCTCTCGGCCAAGGTGGCGGCGACGTCGGGACGGCTACGCCGTCCCTGGCCCGCGCTGATGACCGCCGAGCTGCCGTCGATGACGCTCGCCGTGCTGTGCATCGCCATCGCCTTCTGCTTCGCCGGCGGGCTGATCGCGATCGCCGCGCAGATCATCACGGCGGCGCTGATGATGGCCTATGCGCTGACCGGCTTCGCCGTGCTGCATACGCTCACGCTTGCACTGAAGAGCCGCGCGTTCTGGCTCGGCTCGACCTACGCCGTCGTCGTCGTGCTCGGATGGCCCGTGATCGCGATGATCGCGCTCGGGCTTGCCGATGCCGTCTTCGGTTTCCGCGAGCGCTTCCTGCGCAACCGGCCGCCGCCACTGCCAACCCCTTAAGTCCAACCCAAAAGCCAACTCACAACACTTCAAAAGGAGAACGATTATGGAAGTCATTTTGCTGGAACGCGTCGCCAAGCTCGGCCAGATGGGCGAAGTCGTGAAGGTTCGCGACGGCTATGCCCGCAATTTCCTGCTCAAGCGCGGCAAGGCGCTGCGCGCCACCAACGACAACCGCGCCAAGTATGACGGCATGAAGGCCGAGCTCGAGGCGCGCAACCTCAAGGCCAAGGGCGAGGCGTCCAAGGTCGCCGAGAAGATCGAGGGCAAGAACATCACCGTGATCCGTCAGGCCTCCGAAGCCGGCCAGCTGTTCGGCTCGGTCACGGTGCGCGATATCGTCGTCGCCTTCGAGGCCGACGGCATCTCGCTCGCCCGCCCGCAGGTGCAGCTCGACGCGCCGATCAAGACCATCGGCAAGCACACCATCACGATCGCCGTCCACCCGGAGGTCGAGATCGAAGTCACTGTGACGGTTGCGCGCAGCCAGGAAGAAGCCGAACGCATCAACCGCGGCGAGGACATCTCGACCCGCAACGAGGACCGCGACGCGGCCGCCGAGGCGATCGCCGCCGCCGGCGAGTTCTTCGATCCGGAAGCCCAGCACGACGACGTGCAGCCGGCGCCTGCCGCGACCGAAGAGTAACGCGCGCTCGCTAACCTGTTCGACGAACGGAAGCCCGGCCCTCAGGCCGGGCTTCTTTGCTTATGGCCGTCGTCTTCGCCGCCGCCGAGCTTGAATACCCGCTTCGCGTTTTCGCCGAGGAACAAATTCGCGACACTGTCGTCGAGATCAAGCTGGTCGAAGCCTTCAAGAGCCTTCGCCGGCGTTATCATGGGATAGTTGGTGCCGAACATCACCTTGGTACGGCCATGCGTGCGGATGTAGTCGATCAAGACGGACGGATAGCGTTTGACCGTATAGGCGGAGGTGTCGATGAAGACGTTTTCGTGTTTGGTGGTGACCGCGATTGCCTCCTCGGTCCAGGGATAACCGATGTGGCCGGCGACGATGCTGAGCTCGGGGAAATCCAGCGCAACACGATCGAGATAGATCGGGCGCCCTACTTCCGATGACATCAGGGGGCCGGTATGTCCGATCTGCGTGCAGAACGGCACGTTCAATTCGCAGCACGCCGTATAGACCGGATAGAAACGACGATCGGTCGGCGGCAAATCCCAGAGCCAGGGAAGGACGCGAATTGCCTTGAAACCGAGTTCGCTGACACAGCGGCGGATTTCCCTGACGGCATCCATCGGCCTCGATATATCGACCGACCCGACGCCGACCAGGCGGTCGGGCGCTTGCGCCACGAATCCAGCCACCTCGTCGTTCGAGATCATGACATTTCGCGGGGCAACCCACGCCGAAATCAGCATCTTGTCGATTCCGCGCTCCTCCATCGCGCGGACCGTGGCCGCGACAGGAAGCTCGTGAGTTGGACTATCGCGTTTGGTCCAGCGTCGCAGCGACGCGAAGATGTCGTCCTGACTGTGACGCAGCGTCGGGTGCTGCCCCCATGCGTCGATGATCATGGCCCATCTGTTCCCGCGCTAGAGACGTTCGGCGTGACCACTGCGCGGATGGCGCATGCGATCAGCATGTCGGTCTGGTCTCTCGGATCGGAGCGATCGCGGCCCGACAGCCAGGCGCGACAGAAAATCTGCGCCGGTCCGATGATCTGGCTGAAGAACAGCGCGGCCGTCATCGGCAGCAACTCGCCGCGCGCGACCAGCGGCGCGCGCCAGCGTTCGACGGCTTCCGCAAGACGCGAATTCTGCGCACGCTGCGCGTCGCGGACATCTTCGGTCCATTCGCTGCGGGAGATCTCGAACAGGTAACGCGCTTCTCGCCTGGAGTTCACCACCCAGTCCAGATGAGCGCGTATCAATCGCGCCACACCTTCCCGCGCGCCGCAGGACTCATCGACCGAATTCAGCACTGCTGCGTGATACCGGGCGAGAATTTCCAGAAACAGCGCGCCGGCGAGCTCCTTCTTCGAGGCGAAAAAATGAAAGAAGCTGCCATTGGAGGCACGCGCCCGCGCGCGGATCGCGGCCACCGTCGCGCCCTCGAAGCCCGCACGATCGAAGATCGCCAGCCCCGCGGCTAACAGATCGTCACGCACGCCAGCCGACATCGGCACCTCCTAGAGTAATACTCTAGAGCAGTACTCTAGCTGGTCAAGACGACGCGGAGGCCGCGATGAGCGGCCTCCGGTGCAATGACGAGATGGAAGTCTCGTTAGCGGGAGATCGGCGGGGCCGGCGAGCCGGACGGCTCGGCCGGAGCCGGCGGGGCGGCCGCGGCCGCAGGCGGCGCCGCGTCCTGCGGCTTGGCCGCCGCCGGCGCAGAGGCGCCGCTGCCGTTTGAAGAGGCATCGGCGGGCTTGCCCGCGGTGTCTGCTGGCTTCTGCACGGGCGCATCTGCCGGCTTGGCAGCAGCCGACGGGGCCGGCGTCACGTCCGGCACCGGATCGGGCCGCAGCGCTGGGGTCTGGCTGGTCGAAGGCTCGATCTTGGCGCTCTCGGGCTTGTCGGCCGGCTTCTCCGCCGGCTTGTCCTTCGCGCTGTCGGGCTTGGCCTCGGTATCGACCTTGGCGCTGTCGTTCTTCGTATCGTTTTTGGGTTCGCTCTTCTCGACCGGCGGCTCGGCTGCGGCGGGCATGTCTTTGGGCGTTTCGCCCTTGGGGGTGTCAGCCTTCGGAGCTTCCTCGGGCTCGGGCTTGCCGCGCTTGCTCAGGCGCTGCTTGGACTTGCGGCCCTCGGGACCGCGCTCATTGGTCGCTTGCCCCTCGGGCTTGGCGCCTTCCTTTGCACCCTCTTCGCTCGGCCGCGCCATCCGCCTCGAACCGGCCCGGCCGGTCTCGGATGCCGGAGCGCCCTCACCTTCCGGCTTCGCCGCGTCCTGGCGCTGGCGCCGGCTGGAAGGCTCGGGCTGTTGCGTGGCGCTGGAATTGGCTTCTTTTTCCTTCTCCTTGGCGCCGTCCTTCTTGTCCTTGCCGTCCTTGGCCTGGTAGCGCGTGTCGGTCGCACCATTGGAGACGAGGTAGGAGGAGAGCACGCCCGCCATGTCCGAGCTCGTGGTGTAGTGCTGGCGCAGGAAGCTAGGCAGCGAGCCCGGCGGCACCGACTTGAGCAGCCCCCGCGGCGACTTGTGGCAGGCATTGCAGGTCTGGGCGAAGATCTGGGACGGACTCTTGCCGGCCTCGAGGTTCGTCGCCTGCGCAAACGCAGCCTCCGGAGCGCCAAGGCCGATCAGAAGCAACACCGTCGCGAGGCTGAGCGCTCGGCTCGACATCCCGTCATCTCCATTGAAAAACGCAAGAAGGCCAGCCCGCACGCGTGGGCGGCGCTGGCGGCGGGTCACCTTTTAGCCGATTGCGCTGCAATTGGAAGCACGCTCATGACGCAAGGATGTGATCGCGCGTTTTGCGAATATCGGCTTTGAACACAACGCAATAGCAGGTCCGGAACCAGCTGATTACATTCCCATGCAGATGCATAGGAACCAACGCAGTTCCGAAGCGTCGGTGTGATGGCGGGGGTTAGTCTCATCTTTTCGGGTTCGCTCGACAGGGTGGTTCTATGGACCGTTTGTTGCGTAGCTTCCTGACCAAGTTCATCCGGCGCGGATGGATGACGGTGACGACCGTAAGCGGCGCAAAATTCACATGCGGTGACGGCTCTGGCCAACGTGTGGCGGTCCGCTTCGCGACAACCGATGCGCAGCGAAAGATCCTGCTCAATCCCGAGCTCGGGCTCGGCGAGGCCTATATGGACGGCGAGTTCGTCGTCGAGCAAGGCTCGATCGCTGATGCCCTGGCGATCCTCCTGGATCAACCCGGAACATTGCCACAGTGGGCCAAACCCCAGTGGCACTTGCGCTACCTGACGCGACATTTGAAGCAGTTCAACCTGCGTGCCCGCGCGAAGACCAACGTCGCCCATCACTATGATCTGGACGGCCGGCTCTATGCGCTCTTCCTCGACGCCGACAGGCAATATAGCTGCGCCTATTTCGAGACGCCGGACACTTCGCTCGACGACGCCCAGCTCGCCAAGAAGCGGCATATCGCAGCGAAGCTCGCCATCAAACGTGGCCACCGGTTGCTCGATATCGGCTCCGGCTGGGGCGGGCTCGGCCTCTACCTCGCCGAGATCGCAGACGCCGACGTCACCGGCATCACGCTGTCGACCGAGCAGTTGCAGCTTGCCAATGCCCGCGCGGCCGAGAAGAACCTGACCCGGTCAGCCCGGTTCCTGCTCCAGGACTATCGCGACATCGACGGTCCGTTCGACCGTATCGTCTCGGTCGGCATGTTCGAGCATGTCGGCGTCAAGTTCTACGAGACCTATTTCCAGCGCTGCGCTGAGCTCCTCAGCGAGGACGGCGTCATGCTGCTGCATTCGATCGGCCGTTCGCAGGGGCCGGACTCCACCAATCCCTGGATCGCCAAATACATCTTCCCCGGCGGTTATATCCCGGCGCTGTCCGAGGTACTGCCCGCAATCGAGCGCGCAGGGCTGCTCGTCTGCGACATCGAGATCCTCCGCCTGCACTATGCCGAGACGCTGAAGGCCTGGCGCGAGCGCTTCATGGCGCGGCGCGAGGAAGCGGTGCAGCTCTATGACGAGCGATTTGCGCTGATGTGGGAATTTTATCTGGCCGCCTGCGAGATGACCTTCCGCAAGCAGGGCATGATGAACTTCCAGATCCAGCTCACCAAACGGCAGGGCGTGGTCCCCGTGACCCGCGACTATATCGGCCATGAGGAAGCGCGGCTGCGCGGCCTGGAGGGCAGCAGCAGGCCCAGGCTGAAGCTGGCGGGCGAATAATATTACAAATGAAGGCTAGTGACGCAGGCGCGGGGCTGAGTAGAGCAGCGAAGCCGGTAGCGCGAGCCGTGCACGGAACTGCGCCAGCGTCTCGGCCGGCAGCTTGGAGCGCTCACCTTCCGGCCGGGAGGCGTCCTCCATGGCAGCGATCAGCGCCAACAGCCAGATCCGGCTGCCCGCCTCGCTTTTCCATATCTGCAGCTCCTGCCGCATTTTCGCCTCGTCTCCTGACGGTCGCGGACCGGATCAATTCCCTTACCCGGCGGCCCGTTCCGAGCCTCACACGAAAGATTCCGGGGTTCTGTGATCTGCTTCACAAAGCGGTGGTCGGAATTGTCCTAGACCGTCGCCATGAGCAAGAAGATCCAAACCTCCTTCGACGTGCAGGACGATCTCCGCACAGACTATGCCTTGATCGCCACCGGCGTTGCCGCCGCCCTGGTTGCGCTGGTCTACCTCCTGATCGTCTGAACAGTCGGCCGGCCAGTGCGCCGCATGATGCGCGCCTGCAAAATAGGTCTGCGCGCCGACATATAAGGTTCATATCATCCGGATTTTTCCGCGGCCCGGCCTGAGCGGGATCAAGACGCCGAGGCGAATTCCGCAAAACATCAGTCAAGCATCGCGCATGCTGCGGCTGCTAACCATCCACCATTTTAAAGACCGGTTGATAGCGACCAGCTTTCGCTTCCGCTTTGCCTGCCGTCGGCGCTTTATCGCCGCCCCGCATCCCGCCGGAAAAGTTGCTAAGCACCTCCGACCATGGCCCTGACTGATTCGACCGTCCTGAAACTCGCGCCCGATGCCGGAACCCCCGCCTATCGGAGCGCACCGCACAACATCGAGGCGGAACAGAGCCTTCTGGGCGCCATTTTGGTCAATAACGACGCTTTCTACCGCGTTTCCGACTTCCTCGAGCCAAAACACTTCTTCGAACCGCTGCACCAGACGATCTTCGAGACCGGCGGCAGCCTGATCCGGATGGGCAAGATCGCCACCCCGGTGACGCTGAAGACGTTCCTGCCCGCCGATACCGACGTCGGCGGCATGACCATCGGGCAGTATCTGGCGCGGCTGGCGGCCGAAGCGACAACCATCATCAACGCTCAGGACTATGGCCGCACCATCTATGATCTTGCGTTGCGGCGCGACCTCATCGGCATCGGCGAGGACATGGTCAATGTCGCCTATGACGCCCCGGTCGACTTTGCGCCGCGGGCGCAGATCGAGGACGCCGAGCGCCGCCTCTATGAGCTCGCCGAGTCGGGCCGCTATGACGGCGGCTTCCAGAAATTCTCGCAGGCGCTGACGGTCGCCGTCGATCTCGCGGCAAAAGCGTTCCAGCGCGACGGAAAGCTGTCGGGCATCTCGACGGGGCTGCGCGACCTCGACACAAAGATGGGCGGCCTGCAGCACTCCGACCTCATCATCGTCGCGGGACGTCCCGGCATGGGCAAGACGTCGCTTGCGACCAATATCGCCTACAACGTCGCGCAAGCCTACGTTCCAGAACTCCAGGCCGACGGCACCACGAAGGCCGCCAATGGCGGCGTGATCGGCTTCTTCTCCTGTGAAATGTCGGCCGACCAGCTCGCCACGCGTATCGTGGCCGAGCGCACCGGCATCCCCTCCTCGCACATCCGCCGTGGCGGAATCTCGGAAGCCGATTTCGAGAAAATCCGCCAGGTTTCGATCGAGCTGCAGTCGCTGCCTTTCTATGTCGACGCAACCGGCGGTCTGTCGATCGCCCAGCTGATGGCGCGCGCGCGCCGGCTGAAGCGCCAGAAGGGTCTCGATCTCCTCGTGATCGACTACATCCAGCTGCTGTCCGGCTCGGGCAAGCGCGCCAGCGACAGCCGCGTCCAGGAAATCACGGAGATCACGACCAGCCTGAAGGCGCTGGCAAAGGAGCTCAACGTCCCCGTGATCGCACTGTCGCAGCTCTCGCGTCAGGTCGAATCGCGCGACGACAAACGGCCGCAGCTCTCGGACCTGCGTGAATCCGGCTCGATCGAGCAGGACGCCGACGTCGTGCTGTTCGTGTTCCGCGAAGAATATTACCTCGCCATGAAGGAGCCGCGTCCCGGCACCGAGGAACACGCCAAATGGCAGGCAGACATGGAGCGCACGGTCGGCCGGGCCGAAGTCATCATCGGCAAGCAGCGCCATGGTCCGACCGGCACGGTCGAGCTGCACTTCGATGCCTCGGTCACCCGCTTCGGCGATCTCGCCCATGACGGCCAGTTGCCGGATCGCAGCGACTACTAAGGCATGATCCGGAAAAGTGTGCAGCGGTCTTCCCTCGCGACAAACGCGGAACGCGTTTGCGCGGAGATCACGCTCAAGCAAGGAGGCAGAACGCGATGATCTCATCGCGCTCTGAGTTGCTCGGGTTGAACCGCGCACACCTCTTGCGTAAAACGATGCCATGACAATGGCGTCCGACCCGAACCTCATCCCGCAAACCGGCCTCCTCTCCGAGGAGGCCAACCAGGCCGCAGCGCTTGCCGCCTATGGTGGCGTGCTCACCGTCGACCTCGACGCGATCGTCGCCAACTGGCGCAAGCTCGAGAAGACCGCGGTGCCGGCCGAATGCGCCGCCGTGATCAAGGCCGACGCCTATGGCTGCGGCACCGAACCGGTGGCGCGCGTGCTTCACAAAGCCGGCTGCAAGACCTTCTTCGTCGCGACGATCGAGGAAGCGCGCATCGCCCGCGCGGCGGTGCCGACCGCGACGATCTACGTGCTCGGCGGCTTTTTCCAGAATACCGGCGAGCATTACGCCAAGATCGATTGCCGCCCCGTGATCGGCGATCTCAACGAGCTCGCCGAATGGGACGTGTTCTGCCGCCGCACGGGCTGGACCGGGGGCGCGGCCATCCATATCGACACCGGCATGAACCGGCTCGGGCTGACGCTCCAGGAGGCGCAGGCCATCATCCCGCGCATCAATGCCGGCGATCACGGCATCACGCTGGTGATGAGCCATCTGGTCTCCGCCGAGCAGCTCAATAGTTCGGTCAACGCCAGGCAGCTCGCAGCTTTCCGCTCCATCGCGAGCGAATTCGCGGGTGTGCCCGCCGCGCTCGCCAATTCCTCCGGCATCTTCCTTGGCGCCCCCTTCCAGTTCGACCTGGTGCGGCCGGGCGCGGCGCTCTACGGCGTCAACCCGACGCCGGAGGCCGACAATCCGATGCAGCCGGTGGTCGATCTCAAGGCCCGCATCGTGCAGATTCGCACCATCGAGCGTGGCGAGAGCGTCGGCTATGGCGGCACCTGGACGGCGCGGCGCCCCACGAAACTCGCGATCATCGCGGTCGGCTATGCCGACGGCTATTTCCGCGCCGCCAGCTCCAATGACGGCACCCGCGGCGCCGAGGTGATCGTCGCGGGCAAGCGCTGTCCGGTCGCGGGCCGCGTCTCCATGGATCTGATCGCGATCGACATCACCGATCTGCCGCCGAATTCGGTGCGGCGCGGCCACATGGTGACGCTGCTCGGTGAAGGCATCACCGTCGACGAGCTCGCGCATCATTTCGGCACCATCGGATACGAGGTGCTGACGAGCCTCGGCCACCGTTATGCCCGGGTCTACAAGGGCGGCAATGCGCAAGCGCCGGTCGAACAGCCACCTCTCGCGCAGCCCGCCGCGACGTCCGCCGCCGAGCCACCCGCGCCGCCGCCACTGGAGCAGCCGGCAAGCCCGCCGCCGCTGCCGACCTAACCGACCCGACACGCTCTCGTGCCCCGGACGCAGCGCAGCGCTACTTCAGCGGTGCGCTGCAGAGCCGGGGCCCATCTATCCGCTTTGTACCGTGCCGCCTTCTGGGTCCCGGCTCTGCGTCGCACCGCTTTCGCGCTGCGCCTCGTCCGGGACACGAGGGTGATCGTGAACGCTTACTTCTTCCTGGTGTCCAGCGCCTTCTTGCAGGTGTCGCTGAGCTGGTCGCGCTTGGCATTGAGGCACGCGACGATGCGGCCGCCGCCAGGCGCGATGCCGGCGCAGAATTTGTCATAATCCGCCTTGCAGGCGCCGCGCGGATCGGACGATTGTGCCAGCGCGGACCCGGAGAGCGCGACGGCGACTGCGATAGCTGCAAAATTCAACTTGGACATTGTCTCTCCGGTTTGGGGCGTGAGGAGCCTTGCTCTACATGAAGATTGCGACATTCAACATCAACAACATCAACCACCGCCTGCCCAACCTGTTGCGCTGGCTGCGCGCGGCGAATCCCGATGTCGTCGCACTCCAGGAACTGAAGGCCATCGATGGCGAATTTCCGGCCGCTGCGATCGAGAAGGCCGGCTACGGCGCGGTCTGGCGCGGACAAAAGACCTGGAACGGCGTCGCCATTCTCGCACGCAACGCCGAGCCCGTGTTGACCCGCGACCGCCTGCCCGGCGACGCCGACGACATCGAGGCGCGCTATATCGAGGCCGCCGTGCGCGGCATCATCGTCACCAGCATCTATTTGCCGAACGGCAACCCGCAGCCCGGACCGAAATTCGACTACAAGCTCGACTGGTTCGCGCGCCTGAAGCGCCACGCGAAGACCTTTCTCAAGCAGGACCTGCCGGTCGTGCTCGCCGGCGACTACAACGTCGCGCCGACCGCGCTCGACATCTATCCGACGAAATCCTGGGACAAGGACGCCCTGATCCAGCCCAAGAGCCGCGCCGCATTCAAATCACTCGTCGCGCAAGGCTGGTGCGATGCGCTCCGCGCGCTGCATCCCGAGAAGCGCATCTACACCTTCTGGGACTACAAGCGTAACCGCTGGCCGCGCGATGCCGGTCTTCGCCTCGATCACCTTTTGCTCAGCCCCGCCCTCGCCCCGCGCCTGACCAAGGCCGGCGTTGACAAGACGATCCGCGGCGAAGACGGCGCGAGCGACCATGCGCCGGTGTGGGTGGTGCTGCGCTAGGCGCACGCTCTCAAGTCCACTGCCTACGGTAGATACAGCTACTCGTCGGCTTCGTCTCTTGAAGCAGACGTCGGCAGTGGCTTCGATGATTTCCGCCATGGGCCAGATTCGGACGTGCGCGGAATGACGGTTTCATGCCAAAGTAGCGCACCAGCAGCGAGTTCGGGGAGAGGGACCTGCGTGAAGCGTTTTGCTATTTGGGTCTTGGCAACACTCGCCCTTGTTGTGGCCATTCTCTCGGGCTTGTTTGTTTTTAGCCCGACAGCGCGTTTGGTCATGGTTATCGTCATCGCGGCGATTTTCAACTCCGGGCCGCCGCCAATCGCGAAGGGGGTCATTACCAAAGAAGACTGGCCCCACTTTGCAGCAGCCAGCAAAAAGTTGACTGAGGTCCTGCAGTCACAATTTCCGGTTGGGTCAACAGAGGGCGCACTGAAAGCGATTTTGGCGGGCCAGGGATTTCGACCCGCCGATCCCGTACCGTCCAATTGCGTTCCGCCTGGCCAGCAGGTGCCGATCGGGGAGGTCTACCACCAGTGCTTAACTCCGGAGCAGGAAGAGAGGAGGAAGAGAACGTTGGTTTATAAGTGGGGCGGCGGTGTTTGCATGGAATCCATTTCAGTCATGTGGTCAAGCGATGAACATGGCGATTTGACCCATGTCGAGGGGGGCTACTACGGCGCGTGCCTTTGAAAATTCCGGTCGGATATGACCTCAAGGCACGTCCAAATCCGCTTCGGGGTCAAACGGCGATATTCCCCGTCACCACAAATTCTTGCCGTCGATCACGTTCACCGGCACAGCATCGAGATCGAAATCGTCGAACAGGCGGGCATTGATGCCCACTCTCGGATTGTCGAAGTCGGGCTTTCCGCTCGACCAGTCCGGCGACTCCGAATAGGTGCCGCAGCCGCAGCTCGCGCAGTAGTGATGTTTGACGGTTCGACTTCCCCATTGATAGGTCGCGACGTTCTCCGGCGGAGAGAGCAAGCGGAACTGCGCCGGCGTGTAATAGGCCCACAACGCGCCGCGCTTGGCGCAGAGCGAGCAAGTGCAGCGCGTAACGCTGGCCGGCGGCTCGGTGACCTCGAACACCGTCTCACCGCAATGGCAGCTTCCTTCGACCGGCATGGCCCGCTCCCTGTCTCGAAAATGTCAGGAGATGGTCGTAGCCGAGGCCTGCTGCCAACATGCTGTCAGCATGTGCTGCGGCGCACCGCCTCGTTTGCAGGCAGCCGCCTCAGCGGGCGCCGCCATCGCGACACCGACGTGTGCCCGTCTCAAGCCGTTCGCAGACCGCAGGATGCCGGCAGCCCCGGCTACTTTGGATGGGGTTGTTTTCGAGGTTTTTTGTCGCGCAGGCGAAACGGTCCGATCTGCGGCAAGAATTGGCTACACTCCCCCGATTCCCGGAGCCCTCCTCTTTGGCATTCCTGTTCGTCCTCATCGTCGGCCTGATCGCCGGCACCATTTCCGGCATCGTCGGCACGGGTTCGTCGATCATGCTGATGCCGGTGCTGGTCTATGAATACGGGCCGAAGGAGGCGGTGCCGATCATGGCCGTGGCGCCGTGATGGCGAACCTGTCGCGGATCCTCGCCTGGTGGCGCGAGGTCGACTGGAAGGCATGCGCAGCCTATTCCATCACCGGCATCCCGGCCGCAGCGCTCGGCGCGCGGACGCTGCTGGCGCTGCCCTCGCACGCGGTCGATCTTGCGATCGGCATCTTCCTGATCGCGATGGTGCCGGCGCGGCACTGGCTGGCGCGGCACGATCTGAAGGCCAATCTTTGGCATCTGGCGATCGGCGGCGCGGTCATCGGCTATATCACCGGCATCGTGGTCTCGACGGGCCCGCTCAGCGTGCCGCTGTTCCTGTTCTACGGCCTGACCAAGGGCGCCTTCCTCGCGACCGAGGCCGCCTCCTCGCTCGGCCTCTATCTGTCGAAATCCGTGACCTTCGAACGCTTCGGCGCGCTGACCGGCGACGTCGCAATCAAGGGCCTCATCGCAGGCTCCTCGCTCATGTTTGGCGCCTTCATCGCCAAGCGCTTCGTGCTGCAGATGAAGCCAGACGTGTTCCGCCTGGTGATGGACGCCATCATGGTCGCGGCGGGGCTCAGCATGCTATGGAACGCCACGCTCTCCCCCTGACACCGATTCACCAGTCCCATGGCCAAATCCACGCTCTCCTTCGTCTGCCAGAACTGCGGCGCGTCCTATAATCGCTGGCAAGGCAAGTGCGAGGCCTGCGGCGAGTGGAACACGCTGGCCGAGGAGGACGCGACCGGCAACGTGCCTGTGTCGATCCGCCCCAAACGCAAGGGGCGCACCTTCGCGCTGGAGAGCCTGGCGGGGAAAAGCCCTGACGCCCCTCGCCTGTCCTCAGGGATGACCGAGCTCGACCGCGTCACCGGCGGCGGCTTCGTCCGCGGCTCGGTGCTCCTGGTCGGCGGCGATCCCGGCATCGGCAAATCGACGCTGCTGACGCAGGCTACCAGCTTGCTGGCGCGCGCCGGCCACCGCATCGTCTACATCTCCGGCGAAGAGGCGATCGCGCAGGTGCGCTTGCGCGCCGAGCGGCTCGGGCTATCCGACGCGCCGGTGCAGCTCGCTGCGGAGACGTCGGTCGAGGACATCATCTCGACGCTGTCTGAAGGCTCGGTCCCCCGCCTGATCGTGATCGACTCGATCCAGACCATGTGGACCGACACGGTGGAGTCTGCGCCCGGCACGGTGACGCAGGTGCGCGCCTCGGCGCAGGCGCTGATCCGCTTCGCCAAGAAGACGGGAGCCGCCATCATCCTGGTCGGCCACGTCACCAAGGACGGCCAGATCGCCGGCCCCCGCGTGGTCGAACACATGGTCGACGCCGTGCTGTCCTTCGAGGGCGAAGGTTCCCAGCAATTCCGCATCCTGCGCGCCGTGAAGAACCGCTTCGGCCCCACCGACGAGATCGGCGTCTTCGAGATGACCGGACTCGGCCTGCGCGAAGTCACCAACCCGTCCGAGCTGTTCCTGTCCGAGCGCGACCTCGGCACCCCCGGCACTGCCGTGTTCGCAGGTATCGAGGGCACCCGCCCCGTGCTGGTCGAATTGCAGGCCCTGGTGGCGCCGACCTCGCTCGGCACCCCGCGCCGCGCCGTGGTCGGCTGGGACCCGAGCCGGCTCTCCATGGTGCTGGCGGTGCTGGAAGCCCATTGCGGGGTCAAGCTGTCCGGCCACGACGTCTATCTGAACGTTGCGGGCGGCCTTCGCATCCACGAGCCAGCCGCCGACCTTGCCGCGGCGGCGGCGCTGGTGTCGTCACTGGTTAACGCGCAGTTACCCACCGATGCCGTTTATTTCGGCGAGATTTCGCTCTCCGGCGTGGTGCGACCCGTGGCCCAGACCCCCGCGCGGCTCAAGGAGGCCGCAAAGCTCGGCTTCAGCCGCGCCGTGCTGCCCGAATCGGCCCGTGGCGAGGCCGGCGGCGACGCCGGGCTGTCGCTCAACGCCGTGAACAGCCTCACCACGCTGGTCGCCGAGATCGCCGCCCGCGGCTCGCGCCGGGGCGAATCCGCGTCCGCGCCCGAGAAAAATGCCACACCCGCCAGATTCCGCCGTGGAGAGGGCTAGCTGGAGGTGACGATCCCCGGCCCCGCCGCTATACAGCCGTCACAAAGCAGCATGGGATTGCGTGGTTCCGGACTTGCTGGGAACACCGTCTGCCCCTCACTTAGGGCGGCGGCCAAAACACCGATTCGCTGAGCACCTTTGAGAGTACGAGCGGACCAGACCAGCCGATGCCGATTACACTCCTCGATCTGATCCTGCTCGGTGTGATGCTGATCTCGGGCCTGCTTGCCATGGTCCGCGGCTTCATGCGCGAAATCCTGTCGATCGCGGCCTGGGGCGCAGCGGCGATCGTGACGCTTTATTCATTCTCGAAGCTGCTGCCGACCGCCAAGACCTATTTCAACAACGACACGGTCGCCAGCGTCGTGGTTGTGGCCGGTGTGTTCGTGGGCACGCTGATCGTGGTGTCCGTGATCACGGTCCGGATCTCCGACATGATCCTGGATTCCCGGATCGGCGCCCTGGACCGCACCCTGGGCTTCCTGTTCGGCCTTGCCCGCGGCCTCCTGATCGTCGTGGTCGCCTTCCTGTTCTTCACCTGGCTGGTCCCGGACAAGCAGCGCCCGGACTGGGTCACGGGAGCCAAATCCCGGGTGGTGCTCCAGGGAACCGGGGATTGGCTGATGTCGCTCTTGCCGGACGACCCCGAGAACACCATCTTGAAGAGATTCAAGAAAAACAAACCAGATGATGATCAAGCTGATACCGAGCAGCAGCCTGCGGGCGGCAGCGACGGCTACAGTAAACCGGCTCGTGACAGCCTTAAAAAGCTGATCGAGAAACCCGCGGCACGTTGAATTGAGCCCGAAGAGAGGCGCGATGGACGAGATGCAAAACCCCGACTGGAACGCCCAGCTTGATCTCGACCTCCCCCCGGCCGGGCTCGAGCTTCAGGACGATCTCGAGGGGGATACGCTACGCGAGGAATGCGGCGTGTTCGGCATCTACGGCCATCCCGACGCCGCCGCCATCACCGCCCTCGGCCTCCACGCCCTTCAGCACCGCGGCCAGGAAGCCGCCGGCATCGTCTCCTACGATGGCAACCGCTTCCACTCCGAACGCCGCCTCGGTCTCGTCGGCGACACCTTTTCTCGCCGCGAGGTGATCGACCGCCTGCCCGGCAGTGTCGCGGTCGGCCATGTCCGCTACTCCACGACCGGCGCCACGATCCTGCGCAACGTGCAGCCGTTGTTCGCCGAGCTGAATGCCGGCGGCCTTGCGGTCGCCCATAACGGCAACCTCACCAACGGCCTGACGCTGCGCCGCGAGCTCGTCAGGAACGGCGCGATGATGCAGTCGACCACCGACACCGAGGTGATCCTGCACCTGGTCGCACGATCCAAGCGTGCCCGCTTCATCGAACGCTATATCGACGCGCTGCGCGAGATCGAAGGCGCCTATGCGCTGGTGTCGCTCACCAACAAAAAGCTGGTCGGCGCGCGCGATCCGCGCGGCATCCGGCCGCTGGTGCTCGGCGAGCTCGACGGCTGCCCGATCCTGACGTCGGAGACCTGCGCGCTCGACATCATCGGCGCGCGCTTCGTGCGCGACATCGAGCCCGGCGAAGTCATCGTGTTCGACGAGAACGGCGAGGACGTCCACAAGCCGTTCCCGCCGATGGCCCCGCGGCCCTGCATCTTCGAATACATCTATTTCTCCCGTCCGGATTCCATCGTCCACGGCCGCTCGGTCTACGAGGTTCGCAAGGCCTTTGGCGCGCAGCTCGCCAGGGAGAGCCACGTGCCGGTCGACGTGGTGGTACCGGTGCCGGATTCGGGCGTGCCCGCCGCGGTCGGCTACAGCCAGTTCTCCGGCGTGCCATTCGAGCTCGGCATCATCCGCAACCATTATGTCGGCCGCACCTTCATCCAGCCGACGCAGGCGATCCGCGAATCCGGCGTGCGCATGAAGCATTCGGCGAACCGCGCCGCGATCGAAGGCAAGCGCATCATCCTGATCGACGACTCCCTGGTGCGCGGCACCACCTCGAAGAAGATCGTGCGCATGATGCGCGATGCGGGCGCGACCGAGGTGCACTTCCGTCTCGCCTCGCCCCCGATCCTCTATCCCGATTACTACGGCATCGACCTGCCCGATCGCGGCGGCCTGCTCGCAGCGACGCACTCGCTCGAAGAGATGCGCGAGATCATCGGCGCAGACTCGCTCGCCTTCCTGTCGATCGACGGCATGTACCGCGCCATGGGCGAGCCCGGCCGCGACCCGGCCAATCCGAAGTTTTCGGATCACTGTTTTACCGGCGCCTATCCGACGCATCTCACCGACCAGACCCAGACCGAGGCGCAGCCGCGGCAATTGTCGTTGCTGGCGGAGGCGAGCTGACGGCGTAGCTGTCATCCCGGGGCGGTCCGCAGGACCGAACCCCAATATGCAATTGCGCATTGTGGGATCTCGAGATTCCGGGTTCGATGCTTCGCATCGCCCCGGAAATGACGACCAAGCGGGGGCTTGTCCCGGCCATCCACGCCTGTAAAACCCCGCCATGACAAAACCCCTAGCCAACCGCATCGCTCTCGTCACCGGCGCCTCACGCGGCATCGGCTACGCCACCGCAATCGCGCTGGCGAAAGCCGGTGCGCACATCGTCGCGGTGGCGCGCACGCAGGGCGGGCTGGAAGAGCTCGACGACGAGATCCGGAAATCAGGCGGCAACGCCACGCTGGTGCCGCTCAACCTCACCGACTTCGATGGTATCGCGCGGCTCGGCGCCGCGCTGCACGAGCGCCACGGCAAGCTCGACATTCTCGTCGGCAATGCCGGCGTGCTCGGTCCCTCCTCACCGCTTGGCCATATCGAGCTCAAGACCTTCACCGACGTGATGGCGATCAACGTGTCGGCGAATTTCCAGCTGATCCGCTGCATGGAGCCGCTGCTGAAACAATCCGACGCCGGCCGCGCGGTGTTCATCACCTCGGGCGCAGCCAACAAGGCGACCGCCTATGTCGGCCCCTACGCCGCCTCCAAGGCCGCGCTGGAGACGCTGGCACGTGCCTGGGCGCAGGAGACCGCGAGCACGAAGCTGCGCGTCAACCTGTTCAATCCCGGGCCGATCCGCACCCGCATGCGCGCGACCCTGATGCCGGGCGAGGATCCCTCGACGCTCGACACGCCCGAGCAGGCGGCGGAGTTCATCGTGCCGATGTGCGCACCCGACTGGACAGAAACCGGCAAATTCTACGACTACAAGTCGCGCACGCTGATGAGCTTCCGACCGCCGGCCTGAAAGCCGCCCTGCGGTGGCGCGACCTTTGATGAAATTTAAGTCAGCGCGGGACGATCGGATTAACCGATCGCCCGGACCGCTACGATTAGCGCATTGCCGCAAGCATCAGGACAGGCTATCGGGAACATCAAGATCATGACCGATCGCGCCGATGGTCAAAAGCCCCACCGAAGAGGGCCGTCCCGGCATCAACAGTTGGAGGGAATACAATGAAAAACATGCGCGCGTGGCGCTATGCCGCGCTGTTGACCTGTGCCGGCCTCGGCTTCGCCACCTCGGCTTCCGCCCAAGACAAGACCATCAAGATCGGCGTGCTCAACGACATGTCGAGCCTCTATGCCGACATCGGCGGGCCGAACTCGGTCGCCGCCGTGAAGCTGGCGGTCGAGGATTCCGGCCTGAAAGCCAAGGGCTGGACGATCGAGGTCGTCTCGGGCGATCACCAGAACAAGCCCGACATCGGCGTCAACATCGCTCGGCAGTGGATCGACAACGACAAGGTCGACGTCATCTCGGACACGCCGAGCTCGGGCGTTGCGCTCGCGGTGAGCAACCTCGTCAAGGAAAAGAACTCGGTGCTGCTCAATTCGGGCGCGGCCACCGCTGACCTCACCGGCAAAGCCTGCACGCCGAATACGATCTCCTACACCTACGACACCTACATGCTCGCCAACGGCACCGGAAAGGCGTTGACCAAGGCCGGCGGCGACAGCTGGTTCTTCCTGACCGCCGACTACGCCTTCGGCCATGCGCTGGAGCGCGACACCTCGTCGGTCGTCATCGCCAATGGCGGCAAGGTGCTCGGCAGCGTCAAGCATCCGCTCAACTCCTCCGACTTCTCGTCGTTCCTGCTGCAGGCGCAATCGTCCAAGGCCAAGATCATCGGCCTCGCCAATGCCGGCGGCGACACCACCAACGCGATCAAGCAGGCATCCGAATTCGGCATCGTGGCGGGTGGTCAGAAGCTCGCAGCGCTGCTGCTGTTCATCAACGACGTGCACTCGCTGGGCCTCAAGACCGCGCAGGGCCTGACCTTCACCGAGTCCTTCTACTGGGACCTCAACGACCAGACGCGCGAATGGTCGAAGCGCTTCCAGAAGGTCTCGCCGAAGGGCTCGATGCCGTCGATGACGGTCGCCGGTCTCTATGCCGGCATCCTGCATTATCTGAAGGCGATGGACGCGCTCGGCAGCAACCCGCATGACGGCGCCAAGGTCGTCGCCAAGATGAAGGAACTGCCGACGGATGATCCGCTGTTCGGCAAGGGCCCGCTGCGCGCCGACGGCCGCCGCCTCATCCCGGCCTATCTGTTCGAGGTGAAGAAGCCGGAAGAGTCGAAGGGCCCGTGGGACTATTACAAGCTGGTCGCCACCATCGCACCGGAAGACGCCGCCAAGCCGCTCGAAGCGAGCGAGTGTCCGCTGGTGAAGAAGTAAGCGATGCTGCCGGGTGGGCAAAGGCGCGAAAGCGCCTTTGCCCACCGTCTTACCCATCCATCGCGACAGAAGTGGTGGGCACGCTTCCGCCGTCGCTCTTCGAGCTACGGCGGACAAGTCGCTTTGCCCACCATGCGAAGTTATCGCCCCACTCGCCTCGCCACTCAGGACGGACGCTTGCGCTTATGCGCAAACGGATTGGCCTTCTCGCGCAAGGTGATGCGCACCGGCGTGCCCGGCAGCTCGAAGGCGTCGCGCATGGAGTTGGTGAGATAGCGCAAATAGGCCTGCGGAACGGCGTCGGCGCGCGAGCAGAACAGCACGAAGCTCGGCGGGCGCGCCTTGGTCTGGGTGATGTAGTTGAGCTTCAGCCTGCGGCCCGAGACCGCCGGCGGCGGGTTGGCCTGGATCGCCTGCTCGAACCAGCGGTTCAGCGCCGAGGTCGGCACGCGCCTGTTCCAGACCGCATAGGCGTCCTGGATCGCCTGCATCAGGCGGTCGATACCTTCCCCCATCAGGCCGGAGACGGCGACGATCGGCACACCCTTGACCTGCGGCAGCCAGTGATCGGCATCGCGGCGCAGATTGGAGATTGCGCCGCCGCCCCTGCTCTCCATCAGGTCCCATTTGTTGACCGCCAGCACGACGGCGCGGCCCTCGCGCTCGATCAGGTCGGCGATGCGCAGATCCTGCTCCTCGAAGCGGTGCTGCGCATCCATCATCAGCACGACGACTTCGGCAAAGCGCACGGCACGCAAGGCATCGGCGACCGAGAGCTTCTCCAGCTTCTCCTCGATGCGCGAGCGGCGGCGCAGGCCCGCGGTATCGAACACGCGGAAATCGCGCCCTTTCCAGTTGATCTCGACCGCGATGGAGTCGCGCGTTGTGCCCGCCTCCGGGCTGGTCAAAAGGCGCTCCTCGCCGAGCAGATGGTTGATCAGCGTCGACTTGCCGGCGTTGGGGCGGCCGACGATCGCAACCCGGATCGGACGCCTGGCGGCCTCCTCCTCGGACAGCTCCTCCTCGTCCTCGACCTCATCCTCATCGGGCGGCTCCGGCATCAGCCTGCTCAGGGCATCGTAGAGCTCGCCCATGCCCTCGCCGTGCTCGGCGGAAACCTGGATGGGATCGCCGAGGCCCAGCGCAAAGGCTTCCATCGCGCCGGCATCGCCATGCTTGCCCTCGCTTTTGTTGGCAACCAGCAGCACCGGTTTGTTGGCGCGGCGCGCGAAATCGGCAAAGGCGCGATCGGTCGGCGTGAGGCCGACGCGCGCGTCGATGACGAAGAACAGTGCGTCGGCTTGCGCGATCGCAGTCTCGGTCTGCTCCTGCATCCGCGCGGTCAGCGAACCCTTGGCGCCTTCGTCGAGACCGGCCGTGTCGATGATGGTGAATGCGAGATCGCCGAGCTTGGCATCGCCCTCGCGGCGGTCGCGGGTCACACCGGGCAGGTCATCGACGAGCGCGAGCTTCTGTCCCACCAGGCGGTTGAACAGCGTCGATTTTCCGACATTGGGCCGGCCGATGATGGCGATCGTAAAAGACATTGGTCATTCGTGCGCTGCCGGGGCTGCGCCTGTCAATGCAGTGAAAAATATCAGCGCGTGAAGCTGCCGCTTGGCATCGGCGCGGGGAAAGCTCCCTGCGACTGCTGCTGCGTGGCCTGGCTCGATTGCGCCGGCTGGGTGGTTTGATCCTGATCGGGCGGCGGCGCGGTGGTGCGCTTGCGGACGATCTTCTGCTTCGGCGGCGGTGCAGCGGCGGGCGGCGCCGCTTCGGGCTGAGCCTCACCGTCGACTTCGCCAGCCGGCGCAGCGGCGGCGGCCGCCGGCTGCTTGGTCTTCTTCGACTTCGCGGCCTTCGCGGATTTCGGCGGCTCAGGCGGCGGTGCTGCGGCAGCCGCCGCGGCGTCCGCATTCTGCTGGTCTTGCTGCTGCTGTGAGCCCTTGTAGAGGTCCCTCGGCACGCCCTGCTCCAGGCCCGGCACGCCTTCGGGGAAGACCGGCTTGCGATCGCCCGGCAGCTTCTTCTTGGTGTCGAGCCAGTCCATGAGATCGCTCGGATCGAACCCGCCGCTCGAACAGCCGCCAAGGAGGCTTGAGAAGGCTATCAGAACAGCAGCTGCGATCAAACGTTGGGTACGGCGCATCTCAGGTCTCGTCCAACTGTTCTCGGGCCGTTAGCTTTTGGCGACCGGCGGCAGCAGAGCCTGCAAGGCCTCGGCGCGCGAGCGCAGGCCCTGCGGGGTTTCACCATCCTCGGCAATTGCATCCAGCCATTTACGTGCGGCAGCCGCGTCGCCATTGCGCCAGGCCGACAGGGCCAGCATTTCACGTGCGCTATGGCGGAAGGTGGAGCCGGCCGCGGCGGATGCCTCCAGCCGCTGCTGGATGTCGGCATAGGCCGCCGTGTCGATCAGAAGCCCTGCGGCGCGGAGTTTTGCGAGCGCCTGCTGCTCGGCGCCAGCGCTGCTGTCGGCCGCGATATCGTCATACATCTTCACGGCAGCCTTGGGGTCGCGTGCAGCGGCCTCAGCCGCGGCGCGCAGGCGCGCCAGCGTGCGATAGCCCCGGGGTGCCTTGGCCGCGAGCTCGGTGAAGGCCGCTTCGGCCTCGGCGTGCTTGTTCTGCTCGGACAGCTCTACAGCCTTCTCGAAGGCGGCGCCGGCCTCGGCGGCCTTCTTGGCCTCCAGGTACTGATAACCGCGCCAGCCGCCGACGGCGGCAACGATCAGAACCATCAAGGCGATGAAGTAGATCGAATACTTGTCCCACAGCTTCTTGAGCTGATCGCGACGTACTTCCTCGTCGACTTCGTCAAATAATTCAGACACTTATGCTAATCCCATGCCCGGCCGGGAGCGCGCGCCATAGCGTTCGCGTCAGGAATCCCGTCCCCGCGTCGCGGCTGCGATACGCTATCGATATGGCGGTGGCAAGGCAAAGCGAGCCCGATCAAGGCGTTAACCCTTCGCCCAGGCCCTTGCGGTTCCGGCCGGCCTCAGGAGGCGGCCAGCGTCTCCCGCAACTGCCGCTTGAGCACCTTGCCATTGGCGTTACGCGGCAGCGGCTCGGCGGTGAGGACAATCGTTTCCGGCACCTTGTAGTCGGACAGCCGCTCGGCGCACCAGGAACGCAGCGCCTCGCCCGCGACCGCCTCACGCGTGACGACCACCGCATGGACGCGCTCGCCGAGCACAGGACATGGTTTTGCAATGATCGCACTCTCGACCACCGCCGGATGGCCGGCCAGCACGGATTCCACCTCGGCGGAATAGATCTTCAGGCCGCCGCGGTTGATCATGTCCTTCTGGCGGTCGAACACGCGGACGAAGCCTTCGGCATCGACCGAGCCAAGGTCGCCGGAGTGCCAGAAGCCGCCGGTAAAGCTCTCGGCGGTCGCTTTCGGATTATTCCAGTAACCCTTGATCACGGACGCGCTTCCAATCCAGAGCTCGCCGATCTCGCCACGCGGCAGCTCGCGCCCCTCTGTGTCAACCGCGACGATCCGCGCGCCGGGACAGGGCAAGCCGACACTGTCGATGTGGCTCGCGGTAAGCTCGCCCGGCATGATCGTCGACGGTGATGTGGTCTCGGTCGCGCCGTAGCAGTTCATCAGCTTCAGGCCGGGAATTTTTTCGTCCAGCTTCTCGATGGTCGCGATCGGCATCGGCGCGCCGCCGAAACCGCCGATGCGCCAGCTCGAGAGATCATAGCTGTCGAAGCCCGGCTGGAGCAGACACAGATTGTACATTGCCGGCACCATCACCGTGTAGGTGACGCGCTCGCGCGCGGCGAGCTTGAGATAGTCGGCCGCCTTGAACTCCGGCATGATGATCAGCGCGCCTGCGCAGCGAACCATGGTGGTGATGTTGGCGACGATGCCGGTGACATGGCCGAGCGGAACCGCCGCGATCGAACGATCGGCCGCCGTGAGTTTCAGGCACGATACGAAGACCATCGAGGAATGGATGATGTTGCAATGGGCGAGCATTGCGCCCTTCGGCCTGCCCGTGGTGCCGGAGGTATAGAGGATCATCGCGGTATCCTCTTCACCGACATCAGCCGGCGCATCCGCAGGCGCGTGATCGCTGAGCTCGGAGAAGCGCGATAAACGCACGTCATCGTCGACCGCGATACGATGCACGACATCGGGGACATCGCGCGGCTCCGGGAGACGGTCGGCGAGCGCCGCCTCGTGGATCAGGACCTTGGCGCCGCAATCGCCGAGCACATAGGCGATCTCGGGCTTCTGCTGGCGCGTGCTCAGCAGCACGGTGACGAGGCCCTCATGCGCGGCCGCGGACAGGATCAACGGAAATTCGATGCGGTTGCCGAGCAGGAGCGCGACGCGATCACCGCGTTGCAGGCCCAGCCTGCGAAGTCCGGCGGCGATCCGCGCCGACTGCTCGACAGCCTGCCGCCAGGTCAGCCTGGCATTGCCGCAAATCAGCGCTTCACCGTCGGGATTGCGGCTCGCGGCTTCCGCGATCATCGCCCAGACGCTCGCCGGCCGCTCGCAGAATGCGCTTACCACGCGGTCGGCAAAGCGCGCCTCGAGCCGCATCGGGGGAAGCTGAATTTGCGACCAGTCCATCGGGAAGCTCCCGGCTTGTTATTCTTGTCACCTTCCCCGCACGGACAGCCGGTCTTGTCTTGCGCTGATCGGCTAACCTCCCATCACGGGAACGCCGATCACGACGGGATGGAAGGCGAAGGCCAGCGCCAGATAGGCGACGACACCGACGGCGACGGCGATCAGATCGTTGGTGACGCCGCCAACCGGAATCGGCGGGCCGCCAGCATCCTTGCGATGCTTCAGCGAAATCCGGTCATACACCGCCCAGCCCAGGAACGAGCCGAACAGGATGATGGAGCCGAGATCGCCATTGGCCAGAAGATGCGCCGCCGCCCACAGCTTGATGCCGGCCAGCATCGGATGCTTCAGTGTCGCGTAGATGCGCCCGCGGATGTAGGACGCCACCACCAGGATCACCGCCGGCAGCATCAGCGCGACGGTGATGTGCTTCATCGCCTTCGGCGGATACCAGACGTCGATCCAGCCGGTCGCGCGGTACTGGGAAAAGCCCCAGACGATCAGCGCAAGGCCCGCCAGCGAAAACAGCGCGTAGAGGATTTTGTAGGTGCCCTCGCCCAGCCGCGCGATCGCCTGCGCGCGCGCCTCGCGTTTCGTCGTAAATGTGTGGGCCGCGAAAAACAAAGCGAGCCCCAGGATCATCACCAGCAGACCCATGACATCCTCCCCTTAAATGGCGCCCCCGCTATCGGGTATCACTTCGAGCCCGTCGCCCGCAATGCGTCATTCGCCAGTCACTGCTGCGTCCCACGTTTCTTCAGCTCGCGATTGTCGACGTAGCGGATCGCGATCGGCCGTCCGGCCAGCGCGCCGGCAAAGCCGTCGGTGAGTTTTAGCGGCAGGCAGGCATTCAGCGACGCGTTGATGGCATCGAGGTAGGTGGTTCGCGTGTCCGCCGGCGCCCCCGGCGTCGCAAAGGTCAGGCGCGGCGGGCCGATCAGGCTGCCCGATCTGTTGAGGCTGAAACGCACCGACATCTGCATGCCCTCGCGCGCACTATCGACTGAGGGAGGCGACCAGCACGAGCGCAGCTCGGCACGGAGGTCACTGAGCGTGTCGAGATCATGATCCGGCTTTTGGTACTTCGCGCTGTCGGCTTGCGATGGAACGGTCTCGACCGTGACCTGGAACGTCTCGCCGAACGGAAAGGGTATCTCGGTGATGCAGGGCCCCTGGAACGGTCCGCCGCACGGCTCGTAGGGGAAAGGCTCGTAGGGGAAAGGCTCGTAGAAGTACGGAATCGAATGGAAGTGTCGATACCGTGCATCGGCAGAGACCGATGTTACCGTCACCAAGAGCAGAATAAGGATGCAGCGCCACATGACCGCCAGACCGCAATGCCACATGCTTCAAACGTGACACCGGCCGTGGACGCGTCAAGCCCACCGGCGTTCACATGCGCGCGTTCAGCTCGTGCTCGTTGCCTGGCAACCCAGTATCCAGAGACGGCCGTGCAGGAGCCGAGAAGCCCCGGCGTACTGGACGCCCGCTTTCGAGCGGGCATGTCAGTGAGATTGGGGCAGCTCTACCCCTTCTTCTTCACGTCCTTGACGTTGGCGAACTCGATGCCCTCGGCACGCTCCTTGGTGTAGCCGAGGTAGAACTCGTTCTTGGCCAGATACACGGGATCGCCGTCAACGTCGTCGGCGATGCTGGAGGTGTTTGCGGCGACAAACGTGTCGAGTTTCTTACGGTCATCCGAGGAGACCCAACGCGCAAGCTGGAATTCGCTTACCTCGAACTCGACTGGCAACGAATATTCCGCCTCGAGCCGCGCCTTCAGCACGTCGAGCTGCAGCGCGCCGACGACGCCCACGAGCGCCGGCGCACCGTCGCGCGGGCGGAACACCTGCACCACGCCCTCTTCCGACATCTGCTGGAGTGCTTCCTTCAGCTTCTTCGCCTTCATGGCGTCCGTCAGCCGGACGCGACGGACGATTTCCGGCGCAAAGCTCGGCACGCCGACGAAGGTGAAATCCTCGCCTTCCGTCAGCGTGTCGCCGATGCGCAGGGTGCCGTGATTGGGGATGCCAACGACGTCGCCGGCGAAGGCTTCGTCCGCGACCGAGCGGTCCTGCGCGAAGAAGAATTGCGGGCTCGACAGCGGCATGCTCTTGCCGGTGCGCACGAGCTTGGCCTTCATGCCCCGGCTGAGCTTGCCCGAGCACAGCCGCGCAAAGGCGATACGGTCGCGGTGGTTCGGATCCATGTTCGCCTGGATCTTGAACACGAAGGCGCTCATGCGTGGGTCGGTTGCTTCGACCTTGCGCTGGTCGCTTTCCTGCGCGCGCGGCTCGGGTGCGAACTTGCCGAGGCCTTCCAGAAGGTCGCCGACGCCGAAATTGCGCAGCGCGCTGCCGAAATAAACCGGCGTCAGATGGCCCTCGCGAAACGCACCCAGTTCGAACGACTTGGAAGCTTCGGTGACGAGCTCGAGCTCGTCCTTCACCGCCGATACATCGAGATTGGCATTGAGCTTGGCCAGTTCGGCGATCTCGATCTGCTGCGCCGCGCCGGTCTTGGCGCCACCGCCTTCGAGCAGGCGCACGCCGCCATTGACGACGTCATAGGTACCGAGGAAGTCGCGGCCGCGCCCGACCGGCCAGGTCATCGGCGTGGTGTCGAGCGCCAGCGTCTTCTCGATCTCATCCAGGAGCTCGAAAACGTCGCGGCTCTCGCGGTCCATCTTGTTGATGAAGGTGATGATCGGGATGTCGCGCAGGCGACAGACCTCGAACAGCTTGCGCGTCCGCGCCTCGATGCCCTTGGCGGCGTCGATCACCATCACGGCGGAGTCGACCGCCGTCAGCGTGCGATAGGTGTCTTCCGAAAAGTCCTCGTGGCCCGGCGTGTCCAGCAGGTTGAACACCAGGCCCTCGAACTCGAAGGTCATGACCGAGGTGACGACGGAAATGCCGCGCTCGCGCTCGATCTTCATCCAGTCCGAGCGCGTGTTGCGCCGCTCGCCCTTGGCTTTGACCTGGCCTGCAAGATTGATGGCGCCGCCGAACAGCAGGAGCTTTTCGGTCAGCGTGGTCTTGCCGGCGTCCGGGTGGGAGATGATCGCAAAGGTCCGCCGCCGCGCCACTTCGGCAGCAAGCGGGGAACGGGCCGGCGATTCTGCTGTGATGGCGATGTCGGACATGGCGGGAGCGTTTGGCAGGGAAAACGGGGCTAATCAAGGGTCATTTGGTGATTGCGGGGCGCCTCGGCCAGCCCCATATCCGCCCCGGGAAGGACATCCACCCCGGGAAGGACGACCTTCCTTTAATCAGCACATCAGTCGCGGGGACGGCCCTGCCTTGAACGGAGGGGCGTCATGGCTTGGACTATCCTGTTCGTCGCCGGTCTTTTGGAGGTCGGCTGGGCGATCGGCCTCAAATACACCGAGGGTTTCTCGCGGCTCGTTCCATCCGTGCTCACGCTCGCCGCCTTGGCGGGCAGCGTCATCCTGCTCGGATTGGCCTTGAAGTGGCTGCCGATTGGAACCGCCTATGCGGTCTGGACCGGGATCGGCGCGGTCGGCACCGCCGTCCTGGGGATCATCCTGTTCGGCGAGCCGGCCACGGCACTTCGCCTCGCCAGCATTGGTCTGATCGTCGGCGGCATCGTCGGGCTGAAACTCGTTACTTGAAAAACTGCACCGCCCACCAAGAGAGGCCGGCGACGATCGCGGACGCCGGTATCGTGATCACCCAGGCATAGACGATCGAGCTCGCCACGTTCCAGCGCACCGCGGAGACGCGGCGGGCGGCGCCGACACCGACGATCGCGCCGGTGATGGTGTGAGTGGTCGAGACGGGAACGCCGAGGAAAGTCGCCATGAACAAGGTTGCGGCACCGCCGGTCTCGGCACAGAAACCCTGCATCGGCGTCAGCTTGGTGATGCGCAGGCCCATGGTGCGGACGATCCGCCATCCACCCATCAGGGTGCCCATCGCCATCGCCGCCTGGCACGACAGCACCACCCAGAACGGTACATAAAATTCCCCGCCGAGTTGGCCCTGCGAAAAGAGCAGCACGGCGATGATACCCATGGTCTTCTGGGCGTCGTTGCCGCCATGGCCGAGCGAATAGAGCGAGGCTGAGGCGAATTGCAGGATGCGGAAGGCGCGGTCGACGGCGAACGGCGTCGACCGCATCGAGGCCCAGGAGACGATCGCAACCAGCATCATCGCGAGCAGGAAGCCGACCAGCGGCGAGAGCACGATCGCCAACACGGTCTTGGACAATCCGCTCCAGACTGCGGCCGAAATCCCGGCCTTGGCCACGCCGCCGCCGACGAGTCCGCCGATCAACGCATGTGACGACGACGACGGAATGCCGAGCGCCCACGTCACGATGTTCCAGACGATAGCGCCGACAAGAGCCGCAAAGATCACCTGAGCGTCGACGATCGAGGGATCGATGATCCCCGTGCCGATGGTCTGGGCGACGTGCAGGCCGAACACCAGGAAGGCGACGAAATTGAAGAACGCGGCCCAGAACACCGCAAATTGCGGCCGCAGCACGCGGGTCGAGACGATGGTGGCGATCGAATTGGCGGCGTCGTGCAGGCCGTTCAGGAAGTCGAACAGCAGCGCGACCGCGATCAGTCCGACGAGGACGGGAAGACCCAACACAGCATCCACGGCGCAGCCCCTGCTTTAAAGTTTGCGCATGATCTCCGCGCAAACGCGTTCCGCGTTTGTCGCGAGGGAAAACCGCTGCACACTTTTCCGGATCATGCGCTAGACCTGTTCGATGACGATGCTGTTGATCTCGTTCGCGACGTCGTCGAAGCGGTCCGCGACTTTCTCGAGATGATCGTAGATCTCGACACCCACGATGAAATCCATCGCGTTGCCCTCGCGGTGCTTCAGGAACAGCTCCTTCAGGCCGATATCGTGGAGGTCGTCGACACGTCCCTCCAGCTTGGTCAGCTCTTCCGTGATCGCGGTCAGCATGGCGACGTTCTTGCCGATCTCTTGAAGCAGCGGCAGCGCGCGGCCCACCAGGTTGGCGCACTCGATCAGAAGCCCGCCGATCTCGCGCATCGGCGGCTCGAAGGCGCGGACCTCGAACAGCATCACCGCCTTGGCGGTCTGCTGCATCTGGTCGATGGCGTCGTCCATCGAGGTGATCAGGTTCTTGATGTCGCCGCGGTCGAACGGCGTGATGAAGGTGCGGCGCACCGCGGTCAGCACCTCGCGCGTGATGTTGTCGGCATCGTTCTCGAACTGGTTGACGCGCTGGCAATAGACCGGCGTCTCCTCGCCGCCGTTCAGCATGCCCTGGAGCGCGATCGAGCCCTGGATCACGGTCTGGGCGTGGCGGTCGAACAGATCGAAGAACCTTTCCTCCTTGGGGAGAAAGGCGCGAAACCAACGCATCATGGGAATAACTGCCGGGTTGAGATTGGCCGGTCCGGAGGGACTGTCACCCGACTGTCATAGACCATTTTGGGGCCGCGCGCGTGCCACGTCACGCCGCCCGAAGCAGTTCATCCACCACTTTCAAAAATCAGGGAAACTGTCTTTGGCTCAGAGACTTACAGGGATCTCCGGAAGTAATGCGCGATTTCGCCGACGACGCCGCGGCGGAAGGTGAGCACGCAGATCACGAAGATCGCGCCCTGAATCACCGTCACCCACTGGCCGTAGCTCGCCAGGTACTGCTGCATGGCGATGATCACGAAGGCGCCCGCCACGGGTCCGAAAATGGTGCCGAGACCGCCGACCAGCGTCATCAGCACGACCTCGCCGGACATCGACCAGTGCACGTCGGTGAGCGAGGCGTTCTGCGCTACGAACACCTTCAGTGAGCCGGCAAAGCCCGCCAGCGTGCCCGAGAGGATGAAGGCCAGCAGCTTGTACTGATCGGTGCGGTAGCCGAGCGATATCGCGCGCTGCTCGTTCTCGCGGATCGATTTCAAGACTTCGCCGAATGGCGAGTTGATGATGCGGTAGATCAGCAGGAAGCCAGCGAGGAAGCCGACCAGCACGACGTAGTAAAGCACCGTCGGCTTGGAGAGATCGAAGATCCCGAACAGATGGCCCTGCGGAATACCCTGAATGCCGTCTTCGCCATGCGTGAACGGCGCCTGCAAGTAGATGAAATAGAGCAGTTGCGACAGCGCCAGCGTGATCATCGAGAAGTAGATGCCCTGGCGACGGATCGAAATGTAGCCAGTCACGATCGAGAGCACGAAGGCCGCGGCAACGCCGGCGAGAATACCGAGTTCCGGCGGCAGCGCCCACACCTTCAGCGCATGGGCGCTGCAATAGCCGGCGGTGCCGAGGAACATCGCGTGGCCGAACGACAAGAGACCGCCATAGCCGATCAGCAGGTTGAAGGCGCAGGCGAGGAGCGCGAAGCACAGCGCCTGCATCACGAAGAACGGATAGATGCCGGTGAACGGCACGGCGGCCAAGGCCAGCGCCATGAACACGAACACGATCATCTCGTCGCGCATCGCGCGCGCCGTCACGGGCAGGGTATCGTCCGTCAAGGCTGTCATATCAGGCCGCCCTTCCCGTCAGTCCCGTCGGCTTCACGAGCAGCACCAGCACCATCAGCACGAACACGACGGTGTTGGAGGCCTCGGGGTAAAAATACTTGGTGAGGCCTTCGATCACCCCGAGCGCGAAGCCGGTGATGATCGAGCCCATGATTGATCCCATGCCGCCGATCACCACCACCGCGAACACCACGATGATGAGGTCGGCGCCCATCAGCGGCCGCACCTGGTTGATCGGCGCGGAAAGCACACCGGCGAGCGCGGCAAGGCCGACGCCGAGACCGTAAGTCAGCGTGATCATGCGCGGCACGTTGATGCCGAAGGCGCGCACCAGCGTCGGGTTTTCGGTCGCTGCGCGCAAGTACGCGCCGAGCTGGGTCTTCTCGATCAGGAACCAGGTCGCAAGGCACACCACCAGCGAGAAGACGACGACCCAGCCGCGGTAGATGGGCAGGAACATGAAGCCGAGATTCATGCCACCCTTGAGCTGGTCGGGAATGGCATAGGGCAGACCGGACGAGCCGAAGTAGTTCTGGAACACGCCCTGGATGATCAAGGCCATACCGAACGTCAACAGCAGGCCGTAGAGATGATCGAGCCCGGTCAGCCATTGCAGCATGGTCCGCTCCAGGATCATGCCGAAGATGCCGACCACGATTGGCGCGATGATCAACGCTGGCCAGTAACCGATACTGAGGTAATCGTTGTTGAGCAGGAAATACGCGACGAACGCGCCCATCATGTAGAGCGCGCCATGGGCGAAATTGATGATGTTGAGCATGCCGAAGATCACGGCGAGCCCGAGACTGAGCAGCGCGTAGAACGAGCCGTTGATCAGTCCCACCAGTAGCTGTGCATAGAGAGCCTGCATCGATCCCGCACCCAGTCCCTTCAGCGTTCCTCATGCGGTTCGCCGGCGCTCGCCGGCGAACCGTTGTTGCTTCTTACTTCTTCAACAGTGCGCACTTGCTTTCGGACAGCGGCGTGAAGGCCTGATCGCCCGGCACCGTGCCGACCAGCTTGTAGAAGTCCCACGGCGCCTTGGATTCGGAGGGCTTCTTCACCTCGAACAGATAGGCGTTGTGGATGGTGCGGCCGTTCGGCTGGATCTCGCCCTTGCCGAACAGATCATCCTCGGTCGGCATCGACTTCATCTTCTCGACGACCTTGACGCCGTCATGCGGATTGCCGCCGAGCGCTTCCAGCGCCTTGAAGTAATGACGCAGGCCCGAATAGACGCCGGCCTGCACCATGGTGGGCGGTGCGCCGTTCTTCATCTTGGCAGCGAAGCGCTTCGAGAACGCGCGGGTCTGGTCGTTCATGTCCCAGTAGAAGGTCTCGGTGAAGTTGAGGCCCTGCGCGGTCTCGAGACCGAGCGCCTTGACGTCGGTGAGGAACAGCAGCAGCGCCGCGAGCTTCTGGCTACCCTTGGCGATGCCGAACTCAGCCGCCTGCTTGATCGTGTTGGTGGTGTCACCGCCGGCGTTGGCAAGGCCGATGACCTTGGCCTTGGACGACTGCGCCTGGAGCAGGAAGGAGGAGAAGTCCGGCGTGTTGAGCGGATGCTTGACGCCGCCGACGACCTTGCCGCCATTGGCCAGCACCACCGCCGTGGTGTCGCGCTCGAGCGCCGCTCCGAAGGCGTAGTCCGCGGTCAGGAAGAACCAGGTGTCGCCGCCGGCCTTCACCAGCGCCTGGCCGGTGGTGTGGGCGAGCATGTAGGTGTCGTAGGTCCAGTGCACGGTATTCGGCGAGCACTGCGCGTTGGTGAGATCGGAGGTCGCAGCGCCCGAATTGATGTAGACGCCGTTCTTCTCCTTGACGACGTTGTTGACGGCAAGCGCCACGCCGGAATTCGGCACGTCGACGATCACATCGACCTTGTCGACGTCGAACCATTGCCGCGCGATCGCGGTGCCGATGTCGGGCTTGTTCTGGTGATCGCCGGAGATGATGTCGATCTTCCAGCCCTTGGCGGCAAGGCCGGAATCTTCGACTGCCATTTGCGCCGCCAGCGTCGAGCCGGGGCCACCGAGATCGGCGTAGAGACCGGACTGATCGGACAGCGCGCCGATCTTGACGGTCTTGTCCTGTGCGCAAGCCGCGCTCACCGCGGTGAGCGACAGCGCGGTGCCGAGCAGAAATGACGCAATCGACCTGGTCTTCATGCAACTTTCCTTTTTTGAGTTTCTCGTTGGCAGTTCTAGACGCCGAGATAGGCGTGGAGCTTGTCCATATTGGCGGCAAGCTCCGCATTGGAGAATCCGTCAATGATCTTGCCGTGCTCGACGACATAATAGCGGTCGGCGACGGTGGAAGCGAAGCGGAAGTTCTGCTCGACCAGCAGGATGGTAAAACCCTCCTTCTTCAGCCGCGCGATGGTGTGGCCGATCTGCTGGATGATGACCGGCGCAAGACCTTCGGTCGGCTCGTCCAGCATCAGGAAGCTGGCGCCGGTGCGCAGGATACGCGCAATCGCCAGCATCTGCTGCTCACCGCCGGAGAGTTTTGTTCCCTGGCTGCTCAGGCGTTCCTTCAGGTTCGGAAACAGCTCGAAGATCTGGTCGAGCGACAGCCCCCCGGCCCGCACGATCGGCGGCAACATCAGGTTTTCGCGCACGTCGAGGCTCGCGAAGATGCCGCGCTCCTCGGGGCAGAAGGCGATCCCCATGCGCGCGATCCTGTCGGAGGTCGCGCGGATGATCTCCTCGTTGTTGAACCGCACCGAGCCGGTGCGCTTGCCGATGACGCCCATGATCGACTTCAGGGTGGTCGTCTTGCCGGCACCGTTGCGCCCGAGCAACGTGACGACCTCGCCCGCATTCACGTCGAAATTGATCCCGTGCAGGATGTGGGACTCGCCGTACCAGGCCTCCAAGTTGCGCACCTGCAGGATGTTGCCGCCGGTCGTTGCAGCCTTCGCCCGCGCCTCGGCGATCGCAGTGTCAGGCATGACCGGCTCCCAGATAGGCTTCCTTGACGCGCTCGTCCTTGGTGAGCTCGCTGTAATGGCCTTGCGCAAGCACCTGCCCGCGCGTCAACACGGTGATGATGTCGGAAAGATTGGCCACGACGCTCAAATTATGCTCGACCATCAGGATGGTATATTTCGCGGAGATGCGCTTGATCAGCGCCGCGATCTTGTCGATGTCCTCGTGGCCCATACCGGCCATCGGCTCGTCCAGCAGCATCATCTCGGGGTCGAGCGCGAGCGTGGTTGCGATCTCGAGCGCGCGCTTGCGCCCGTAGGGCATCTCGACCGCGGGCGTGTTGGCAAACTCGCTGAGGCCGACGTCGTTCAACAGCTCGCGCGCGCGATCATTGAAGCGGTTGAGCACGGATTTGGAGCGCCAGAAGTCGAACGAGCTGCCGTGCTGGCGCTGAAGCGCAACACGGACGTTTTCCAGCGCAGTGAGATGCGGAAATACCGCCGAGATCTGGAACGAGCGCACCAATCCCATGCGCGCGACGTCGGCCGGCGCCATCGCGGTGATGTCCTGCCCCTTGTAGAGGATTTTTCCGGCAGACGGTTTGAGGAACTTGGTCAGGAGATTGAAGCACGTCGTCTTCCCGGCCCCGTTCGGACCGATCAACGCGTGAATACTCCCGCGGCGGACCTTGAGGGCGACATCGCGGACGGCGAAGAATCCCGCGAACTCCTTGGTCAGCCCTTCCGTTTCGAGAATGAACTCATCGGCCAAACAAATTTCCCCCCGCCCGCGCGACGCGCTGGCCGCGCGTGGCTTTGCTTATTGCTATCGGCTTTCCGGAAGCCTTGGAGCCCTTTCCGGAACGCCGCCTCCGGCGGCGGAATATGCCGGAGGTGACGGGGGTTAGGCAAGGCGGAAAGCTGAGCAGGCAGAGCCGTCGACTACGGGATAGATGCTCCCTTAGTCGAAGGCGTTGATGTCGCACCTGCCCGATGCCTCGCGCGCAAAGCATTGGTCATCAAGCCGTCGTTAACGGTCTTTCGCAGGCTCGGCCAGCCCTTCATGGAAGATTTTACCGCGCGGTGGATCATCCGCGGGTTTGTATTCGCCGGGACTATTGTTTTGGATTTCGAAAACGCCACTCCATCGGTCGTCAAGTCGATCAGACAACGTGATCTTCGCACCGATGACAAAATCTCCCACGTCATCGCATCAGTGAAGACGACCAGCGAGGACGGCGGCTTCCGTTTCTTGTTAGCGTTTCTTGTTAGCGTTTCTTGGCGCCGACTTCCTTGGCATAGATGTCCGGCTTGAATCCGACCAGGAGCTTGCCGCCCATCTCGAGCAAGGGACGCTTGATCATCGAGGGTTGCGCCAGCATCAAAGCGAGTGCCTTCTTCTCGTTGAGGCCTTCCTTGTCGGCCTCGGGCAGCTTCTTGAAGGTGGTGCCGGCACGGTTGAGCAGCGCCTCCCAGCCGACCTTGTCGCTCCACGCCTTGAGCTTTTCCTTCTCGACGCCCGCGGCCTTGTAGTCGTGGAAATCATAGGCCACCCCGCTGGAATCCAGCCAGGCGCGCGCCTTCTTCATGGTGTCGCAGTTCTTGATGCCATAAATGGTGGTGGGCAAGGCCGCTCCTCATGCATGGGTCACGTGACGATGATCGGCGTTGTACGAAACTACGGCGCACCCCACAATATTCGCCACCCAAGTTCGCCACACGGATTTCACCATGCACGTCAATCACGATTCCACCGCCGCTGCGGCGCCCACCATCGACTTCGACACGTTTCTGAAGGTCGACATCCGCGTCGGCACTATCATCGACGCAAAACCGTTCCCCGAAGCGCGCAAGCCGGCATGGCGGTTGTGGATCGACTTCGGCCCCGTGATCGGCGTGCGCAAGAGTTCGGCGCAGATCACCGAAAACCATCCGCTGGAAACGCTGGTGGGACAGCAGGTCGCAGCCGTCGTCAATTTTCCTCCGCGCCAGATCGGGCCGGTTGTTTCCGAGGTGTTGACACTTGGCTTCCCCGACGCCGAGGGCAAGGTCGTGCTGATGCAGCCGAGCAAGCCGGTGCCGAACGGCGGCCGGCTGTTCTAGCCACCTCAGTCCACCAGCTAACGTGACGTCGGTCGACTTCTGGCATGCCAGCGATGGCCGGCCGATCACTTGACGCTCTGGTTCTTTCGCACTAAAACTGACTGACTGATCGTTTTTTATTATTGAGATCGTCAGCGCTTTTATGCGCGAAATCTCACAAAACGATCATCTGGTCAGTTATTTAGCGGGGCTAGCCGCGATGCCGAAGATCAGCGAAAGACAGCGTGAAAGCCGGCGCCAGCAGATTCTCGAGGCCGCCCTCGCCTGCTTCTCCGAAGACGGCTTCCACCAGACCGGCATGGCCGACATCGTCAAGCGCTCCGGGCTCAGCCACGGCGCGGTCTACCTCTACTTCCAGAGCAAGGACGATCTCATCGAGGCGCTGGCCGACGACCGGCATCGCCGCGAGGCCGTGCTCAACTCGGTCGCGCAAGGGTCCGGCGATCCGCTGGAGCGACTCCACGCGCTGGTTCGCGTCTACGCGCAATGGCTCACCGATCCCGCCGGCGAGGCGCGCCGGCGCGTCGGAATCCACGGCTGGGCCGAGGCCCTGCGCAACCGCCGCGTCCGCACCAGCGTCGTCGAAGGCATCGACATGCCGCGCGCGCTGATCGTCGCGCTGGTCGAGCGTGCCCAGCACGATGGCCTCATCAAGCGCGATCTCGGCGCCGATGCGATCGCGCGTACGCTGATCGCGATCTTTCAGGGCTTTGTGCTGCAAAAATGCTGGGGCGAGGAGTTCGACAGCAAAGCCTGCATGGCGGCCGTCACCGGCGTGATCGACGGCTTCCGCATCACCAGACACGACGTCAAACGAAGGACCAGGGCCTGAATGATGTCCTGGATCCATGACCTGCTGGCAGGTGTCGGCGTTGGCCTCGTCGGAGGGGTGACATCGGGCTTCATGGGCACAAGCCCCGGCGGCGGTCTCGTGATCTTCTGCGTGCTGCTACTCGGCGCGGAGCAGCACGTCGCCCAGGGGACTTCGCTCATCGCCCAGGTCCCTCCGACGGGCCTCGCCGGCGTGCGCCGCTATTGGCAGAGTGGCAATCGCAGCCCGTTGCAATGGATCGCCTGGATCGGCATCGGATTTCTCGTCGGTGGTGCGAGCGGCGGCTATGCCGCGGCCGCGGTATCCGACTCGGTCCTGCAATGGACCTACGTCGTCTACCTCGCTGCGCTGATCGCAGCTCTGGTTCTGCGGCGCGACCGCAAGGACGCCAGTAGCGAGGTCGGCAATGCCGACAAATTGCCCGGGCTCCCTCTGTTTCTCATCGGCACGCTGGCCGGCTTTTCCTCCGGCTTCATGGGTATCGGCGGCGGCCTCGCGATCACGGTCGGCCTCGCCGCTGGCCTGCGCGTGCCGCAACATCGGGCGCAACTCGTCAGCCTCATCTTCTCGGTTATTCCGACCAACATTCCGGCCGCCTGGATCTACTGGAGCAAGGGGCTCATGGTCGGCTGGCCGGCCATCATCGGCATTCTTGCCGGCCTCTGGATCGGCACTGATCTCGGCGCACGCATGGCCAATGGCGTGAGCAAATCGGTGCTGCGCCGGATCATGGTCGGGCTCGTCTCGCTGATGGCGCTCTACATGACCTGGAAGGCGCTGAGCTAAAGCGCGATGAGATCAGGATGAACCGTCATCACGCTTTAGATTTTTGTTTGAGCATGATCTCCGCGCAAACGCGTTCCGCGTTTGTCGCGAGGGAAAACCACTCCACACTTTTCCGGATCACGCTTTAATTCACGGCCGCTTCGGAATGTTCAACCCGCGCTGTACGGCCGGGCGCGCAAGGCCCCGTTCGAGCCAGGCCGCGACCGACTTGAACTGGCTGAATTCGACGAGATCGCCAGCGCCGTAGAAGCCGACGAGATTGCGTACCCAGCCAAGCATGGAGATGTCGGCGATGGTGTAATCGTCATCCATGAACCACTGCCGGCCGACGAGATGCGTTTCCATGACACCGAGCAGGCGCCTGGACTCGCCCACGTAGCGCTCAAGCGGCCGCTTGTCCTCAAACTCCTTGCCGGCGAATTTGTGGAAGAAGCCGACCTGGCCGAACATCGGCCCGATGCCGCCCATCTGGAAGTGCACCCACTGGATGGTCTGGTAGCGGCGCGCCGCCTCCTGCGGCAGAAGCTTGCCGGTCTTCTCGGCGAGGTATTGCAGGATCGCGCCGGATTCGAACAGCGGCAACGGCTTGCCGCCGGGACCGTTGGGATCGAGAATCGCCGGGATCTTGCCGTTCGGATTGAGCGAGAGGAATTCCACCGTCTTCTGGTCGTCCTTGCCGAAATCGACGAGATGGACCTCGTAAGGCAGCCCGATCTCCTCCAACATGATCGAGACCTTGACGCCGTTCGGCGTCGGAAGGGAGTAGAGTTGAAGGAGTTCGGGATTCTTCGCGGGCCAGCGCTTGGTGATGGGGAAGGCTGAGAGATCGGACATCAGGACCTTGGATGCGTGTGTTGGAGCGCATCTAATCTAGGCGCGGCGCGGAACAACACAAGATCACAGGCCATGCCGCCTGCACGTTCCGGTCACGAGGATGAAGTCCAGCACGAGCCCGCCCGACGCGCCTATGGCGGCAGCGTCATCATCGCCGCGAGCGGAGTCTCTGCCTCATGTTGCAGCCGATACTCCATGAACCATTGCCCCGTCACCAGCAGCATCGCCGTAAAGGCGATCGCAAGCATCGCGGTCGCCAATTGGCTGACATCGTTCATTGCATTTGTCCCTCAGCATAACTTGATCTCTAAACGTCGGCTCGTTCGTCATGTTCCTTGGTCGCGCGAAAAGATTGCCACTCTTTCCCGCTCTGTTCCAAAACCAGAGCGAGGGACCATTGAGCCACGCCCGCGTTGTCGAGGGATGAACATCGAGAAGCGCGCCTTGCTCGATCACGCCGAGCGGTGTCGCCGGGTCGCGAACGACCTTGCCCATAACGAAGCCGCGCGACGGCTGCGGGCGATGGCCGCGGATTATGAAGATAGGGCTTTGAGGCTGGAGCACCAGGAAGATCAACTTCGGCAGCATCTCATGCAGCGCCGTGCTCATGCCGGCCGCACCTGAGGCGGAAGCGATCGGGCACCTGATCGCTCTCAATAGTTGATCTCCATCCGCAAGCCGCGCGGATCTGGATCCTCGCCATCGAGGCAACTGGTGCTGTCGCGCGCGGCAATCGCGCAGGCACAGGCGTCGATCAGATCGTCACGCCCGATGCCGGTGCCGTGACGCTGCGTCAGCCATTTCCGGAGCTTGGCAAAACCCTGTTTCTCCAGCAGCCGAATGCGCTGTTCGCGGCCGGTCGCCGACGTCTTTCGTTCCAGCCTTCGCTCGCCCGCAAGACTCCAGAAAATCAACTCCGGATGCGCTTCGCCGATCGTCTTCTGGCGCTCCGGCGTCATGACATCGTCGAGCTCCCTGATCTTGTCCCTGATGTTCCAGAGCTGGCACGACACGCCCTTGTCGCCCCGCTGCCAATAATGCCGGTTCGCAGCTGCCATGTCCGGAAACGTCCAGAGATCGCGACGCGCGCCGAGGAAGACCGCAGCGCCGACCAGTTCGCGGGCGCGAAGATCGCAGACCCGATAGCCCGTCGTCTTCAATCCGATCGGCATGTCGATCATCGCCCGCCTGTGCGACATCGCAAGCAAGCGCGTGAGACCAGGCGCATAGTCGAACCCATGATCGCCGCGCTGATCGATCCAGGCAGCGACCCAGCCGAACCGAAAGCCGTCGAGGCCGAGATAGATTGGCATCCCCTCTTCCGTCTGCTGCATGTCTTCGAGCACGCTTGACATCCGCAAGTTGCGGGCGTATGTCCCGCGCCCTCGCGAACACTTCCGTTCGAGAAAAGACCATGAACCGAGTGATGAACCATCGCTACGAAAGATTTGCGCGACTGTCGAACGGTCTCGGACCGATCGATAGCGCATGCCCGGCTCATGGGAGCGATCTCGCTTGAGAGCGAGATCGAAAGTCCGCTTCTCACGGACCCTCCCGAGCCAGCCGCTCCGGAGGGCTTTTTGTTGCCCGCCGCGCGGCCCGTTCGAATACCCCGGCATGACGCCGGAACGGGAGACCCGGATCCCGGGGCTCGCGCTGGAGAAGCGCGTGCCCAAGCGCGCGGGGCCTGCCGGAGGGAACGAGGCGATGAGCCGGACACCGATGGCAGAGCGAACCTCGAAAGGGTTCGCAAACGGCGGCGCGTCGACAGCGCCGCGATAGAGTTTTCGTAAATCGGTTTGCCGCGATGTTCGCGGCTCAACCGACGCTGGTGGTGAAGATGTCGGATACTTCCTCCCCGGCAAAGCGGGTATGCCTCCCGCCTTTGACACACGCACCGGGATGCGGCCTCGGAAAAGGCTTGCACGCGGCCCGGCGCAGGGTCCCTCCGCAAGGACAATCCTGTGTTGTCGTCACTGAAAGCCGATATCGCCCGTTCCCCAGCGTACCCATCAAGGCCGATGCGAATGCTTCGGCCTGGCGGTGGTGAAGATGTCTGTTACTTCGGTAGAGCGCCGTCCCGGCTTGCCAACGTTTGGCTTGCCGGAGCGGAGGTCGCGGGTTCGTATCCCGCCGGCTGAAATGCCGTAGCTCAGTCCGCTCACAGAGCAGAACAGCATCGCCCGTTCCCCGCCACCCCCATCACGATCCGTGGTGAAGATAGCTGTTACTTCGACTGATAATCGAGAGGTCGCGGGTTCGAATCCCGCCCGGTGTACCATGCACCGGTAGCTCAGTGGCCAGAGCGCTACCCGGCTTGCAGGTAAGCTGCAAGCTGGGGTCTCAGCATCGCCTGTTCCCGGATCGTGTCATTCTCGTCACCACCGCCGGTGGTGAAGAGCGCTGTTACTTCGTGATCGCAACGGCGGTGCCTCGTCTCTTCCGAGATTGAGCCCGCTCTGTGAAGCCCGCAAGGGCAGTACAGCCTCGCTTGTTCCCCGGCACCGTTTTCATTCCATCATCAACTTAAGAGGAGGCCGTCATGGTCAGGCTCAACAAGATCGTTCGCGCCTTCACGCGTGAGGGCGCGCGCGCCGTGCGCTTCACGCCCGAGATGGAGCTGAAGCGCACGCTGATGAACTGCCTTCTCTGGGAGGACCAGTTCTACGAGGATGGCGTTTCGATCGCCGATCGCATCAAGGCACTCGTGCCCAAGGTCGCCCCTGCCCGCGTTGCGCAGCTTGCGATCGAGGCGCGCGAAATCATGAAGCTGCGGCACGCACCGCTCCTCGTGGTCCGCGAGATGGCGCGTAGCGAGAAGCATCGTGCGCTGGTTGCCGATACGCTCGCACAGGTGATCCAGCGCCCCGACGAGATGACGGAGCTGCTCGCGATCTACTGGGCAGACGCGCTCGGCCCTCAGCAGCAGCGCAAGCGTCAGCCGGTGTCGGCGCAGGTCAAGAAGGGTCTTGCCCGCGCGCTGACCAAGTTCGACGCCTATCAGCTCGCGAAGTACGACCGCGACGGCGCGGTGCGGATCAGGGACGTGCTGTTCCTGGTGCACGCCAAGCCGAAGGACGCAGCGCAGGAGAAGGTGTGGAAGCAGCTCGTCGACGGCGAGCTCGCCTCCCCCGACACCTGGGAGGTCTCGCTCTCGGCCGGCAAGAGCAAGCGCGAGAGCTTCGAGCGGCTGATCGCCGAGAAGAAGCTCGGCGGCATGGCGCTGCTGCGCAATCTGCGCCTGATGCAGAACGCGCAGGTGCCGCGCGATGTGATCGCGGGCGCGATCGAGGCGATGCGGACGGATCGTATCCTGCCCTATCGGTTCATCACGGCCGCGCGCTACGCGCCGGATTTCGAGCCCGAACTCGAAGGTGCGATGCTGAAGTCGGTCAAGGACCATGTGCGGCTGCCTGGCCGCACGCGGCTCCTGATCGACGTGTCAGGCTCGATGTTCACGCCCCTCTCCGCGCAGTCGGAAATGACGCGCGCGGAGGCCGCGTGCGGTCTTGCGATCCTCGCCCGCGAGGTCTGCGACGAGGTCGAGATCTTCACCTTCAGCAATGAGGTGGTGAAGGTCCCTCCCCGCCGCGGCTTTGCGCTCAGGGATGCGATCATCAACTCGCAGGCCCATGGCGGGACCTATCTCGGCAAGGCGGTGTCCGAGATCGACCGCAAGGGTGACCGGCTGATCGTCTTCACCGACGAGCAGAGCCACGACCGGGTGCCGGACCCTGCGGCGCGCGGAACGCTGGTCAACATCGCCTCGTATCAGCATGGCGTCGGCCACGGCGGCTGGACCCGCGTCAACGGCTTCTCGGAGGCCGTGGTCGCGTGGATCGCGGCGTCGGAGACCACGCTGCACTGATACGTCACACCAACGAACCGGGCGCGGCCTCCCGCGCCCGGCTCACTCGGTTTTACGCCGGGCCTTCAGCCGCACGGGGCAGCCCGGCGCGGCTGCCGATCAGCTTCAGCCAGGGCGCCAGATGGAAGGCGCTCATCAGCAGGTACATCGGGACCATTCCACCGAACGGCGACGCTCCCGCTGTCGAACACAACGCATCCAGCGATCCGCCGCCCAGAACGGCCGTCAGCAGCGCCATGATCGCGAAGGTCGGCGCGGCCGCGAGGCGTAGCCAATTGGCCGCACCGATCGCCGCGGTCTTGCTCACGACTTTGCGCTCTGTTTCCGGAACGCCGCCTCTCCGGCGTCCGACACCTCGACCCATCTCTTGTCGGGCGCTGCGCCCGCCTCGTAATTGTCATGCCAGTTCCACCACTTGTAGGTCGGCGTCTGGGGATAGCCCTCGGGCGAGTCTTCCCACACCTCCTGCCGGCCGAGCGGTGTGATGTCGAGGTAGTTCCAGGTACTTCCCATCTGCTCATCGCCGCGGTTGTTGATGAAATAGGTGCGGAAGATTTTGCTGCCGTCGCGGAAAAACACGTTGGTGCCGTGCCACTCGTCGACGCCCAAGTCGGCGTCGAAGCCGTCCGTGATCGTGTACCAGGGTATCTCCCATCCCATCCGTGCCTTCAGGCGTGCGATGTCCGCCTGCGGCGCACGCGAGACGAAGACGAGCGTTGTGTCGCGCGCGTTCAGATGAGCGAGATGGGCGACCTGGTCGGCCACCATGGAGCAGCCACGGCAAGCGTGGTCGGGCCAGCCAAACACGCCCGGCTCGAAAAAAGCCCGGTAGACGATGAGCTGATGGCGGCCCGCGAACAAGTCGAGCAAGCTCGCTTTGCCCTCGGGTCCGTCGAAAGCGTAACTCTTCTCCACCGCAAGCCACGGCATCCGCCGCCGCTCAGCGGCCAGTGCGTCACGGGCTCGGGTTGAAGCCTTCTCCTTGACCAGCAACCGCTGACGCGCAGCTTCCCACTCCTGCGCCGAAACGACATGAGTCTGCATAGCTAACCTCCTGTTTGTTGTTCGGTGCGTTCCGTCAGCCCGGCAGCCGCCGGTCGTAGTCCTGCTGAAGCTGAGCCCAGCCATCCCAGAACGGCGCCGGCTCCTCGCCAGAGATCCGCGCGACCAGAATGTCGAGATGCATGTGCCAGCCGGCGCCGACCTTGAGCATGGTCGAGCGGTCGGGCAGACGACGATGGATCACGGTGAGCACCACGCCCTTTCCCTTCGGCTCCAGTTCGAAGGTCACGTCGCCGCTGTTGCTCCAGGCAATCGAAAGCTTTCGTGGCGGATCGCACTCGGTGATCCGGCTCTGCATCCGATGCTCTTCGGGAAAGCCGACCGGGCGCTTGCTTGGGGGATCGTTGAGCTCATCGTTGCGCCAGATGAACTCGAAGGGCGCTCCGACCCTCGTCTCCATCACGCCCGCCGCCAGCCATTTGCGGCGGAGGTCGCTATCGGTGAGATAGGCCCAGACACGCTCGATCGGTCCGGGCAGCAGGCGCTGAAGCCTCAGCGTCGTCGGTTCGATCAGTTCGCCATAGGCATCGGGCTTGGTCTTTGCATCCATCGTTCTGCTCCTCACTTCTTTTTTGCCTTCGCCTCGTCTTCGGCGCGCAGCAACGCCTCCAACGAGTCGAGCCTGTCATTCCAGAAGCGTTCGTAACGTCGCAGCCAGGCATCGGCTTCGGCGAGCCGAGCGGCCTGCAGCCGACACAGATGGGTACGGCCGCGGATCGTGCGCGTGACGAGGCCTGCATTCTCCAGCACCCGAACGTGCTTCGAGGCGCCCGCGAAACTCATGCTGAACGGTGTCGCAAGCTCCCCGATCGTGAGCTCCCGTTCCGCCAGATGACCAAGCATTGCCCGCCGCGTTGGATCCGCGAGGGCATGAAAAACGGCGTCGAGATGCGCGAATTGTTCAACCATGTGGTTAAACATAGTCGACCGGTCTCGATTGTCAACCGATCGGTTTAATTATTTTTCACCGGAGTTCCGGCGGCTCCGAGCAGCTCGAGCTAGCCGGCAATGACCCGCGCGAGCCAGACGGCACGCGCGGAATGAAGTAGGAGAGCAAGACCATGCGACGACCCGATCCCTATCAGGAACGTGCCCGCGAACTGTGCCGCGCCGCCGGCGTCGATCCGGATTCGCGCGTCGGCGAAGGACGCCGCCAGCCTGCCTGGTGTCTCTATCGAGATGCCGCGCGCAAGGAACAACTGGCCCGTGAGACCAGTGCGGCCGCGAGCGAGATCGCCAACCTTCGCCCGCAGGAGGCGCGCTTCCAGAATGCGCCGCTGAAGATCTTCGGCGAGCATGATGAGGCGACCGTGGCGCAGATGCGCAACTGCATGGCGGTCGGCAATGTCGTATCCGGCGTGCTATGCGCCGACGGCCATCTCGGCTACGCCCAGCCGGTCGGCGGAGTCATCGCCTATGAGAAGCAGATCAGCATCTCCGGCGTCGGCTTCGACATCGGCTGCGGCAACATGGCCGCGCGTCTCGACACGCGCTTCGAGGACATCTCGGCGATCGTGCCCACGATCATCCGCGACGTGGCGAAGACGATCTCTTTCGGGATCGGCCGGGCCAACGCCGAGCGGGCCGAGCACGAGCTGTTCGACGATGGCGATGCGTGGCGCGAGAGCGATATGGAGGCCTATCGCCAGAAGGCTATAAGCCAACTCGGGACGGTTGGGTCCGGCAACCACTATGTCGACCTGATGCGCGACGAGGAAGGCTTTGTCTGGATCGGCGTCCATTTCGGCAGCCGCGGTCTCGGGCATACCTCGGCGACGCGCTACCTCAAGGCCGCCGGTGGCAAGGACGGCATGAACGTCCCGCCCGCCGTCGTCGACGAGGACTCCGAGCTCGGCCGCCGCTACATCGCGGCGATGCAGCTCGCCGGGCGTTACGCCTACGCGGGCCGCGAGTGGGTCGTGGAGCGCGTCCGCCAGATCATCGGCGGCAGCGTCACCGAGCGCATCCACAACCACCACAACTATGCCTGGCGCGAGACGCACGACGGCCGGGATTTGTGGGTGGTGCGCAAGGGCGCGACACCGGCTTTCCCTGGCCAAAAGGGATTCGTCGGCGGCTCCATGGGTGACGACGCCGTGATCCTCGAAGGCGTCGACAGTCCCGAGGCGAAGGCTTCGCTCTACTCGACCGTGCACGGCGCCGGCCGCCTGTTCGGACGCAAGGAGGCGAAGCGGCGCTTCACGCGCGTCGAGATGGACCGCTGGCTGAACGAGCGCGGCGTCACCCTCATCGGTGCCGACCTCGACGAAAGCCCGATGGCCTATCGGCGCCTGCCCGAGGTGCTCGCGCAGCACGCCGGCACCGTCAAGGTGCTGCACACGCTGCGGCCCTTCGCCGTAGCCATGGCCGGCGAAGGCGAGTTCGATCCCTGGAAGGACTGAAGCAAACAGTGAGTGGGAGGCGATGCCTCCCACTTTGTTTGCGCCGTTCACCTCCGGCGATCTTCGCGGAGCGCGTCAGCCTGCTCCCAATGCCTCGTAAGCGAGGCGCTTGAACTCAAAGAAGAACGGATTCCAGAAGCCCATCGCGCGCTGCGCCATCAGCACGCCGGCCGTATCGGCCGCCGGACATATCCACCAATGCGTGCCGGCAACGCCGCCCCACTGGAATTCGCCAGTCGAATTTGGGGGATCAAAAGGCGTCGGCGCGAAGGTGACGGCGCCGCCGAGCCCAAAGCCCTTGCCGGGAATGGCCCCGAGGGTCGCAAAACGGATGGTCTGGCCGCCGCCAAGCTGGTTCGTCATCATCTGCCGCAGCGTCTCGGGCTTCAAAAGCTCGCCCGATCCCGGGAGCAGCGCCCGCACCAGCGCGAGCATGTCCGGCAGAGTCGAGACTAGGCCGCCGCCGCCCGACAGCCGCGGGAACGGCCGGCGATAGGCTTGCGGAAAGGGCTGATCGTCGATCCGCCACAGGCCCGGCTTCATCGGATCGAGCACGTCGGCGCCACGATAATAGGCGACCAGCCTGCCCTGCGCGGCTTCCGGCACGGAAAAGCCGGTGTCGACCATGCCGAGCGGATCGAAGATGCGTGCCTTGAGGAAAGCATCGAGCGCCTCGCCGGATGCGACCTCCACGACGCGGCCGAGCACATCGGTTGCAACCGAATATTCCCAGCCCGTGCCGGGATGATAGGACAGCGGCAGATCGGCGAGCTTGTCGATCATGTCGGCGAGCGTCGTCAGCGGATTGAGCACCTTTGCTTCATTGTACCCCCTGAACAGCACGGTACCGGGATCGAAGATGCCGTAGCTGAGGCCGGAGGTGTGCGTGAGCAATTGGCGGATCGTGATCGGACCCTGCGCCGGCTCGACATCGGCAAGGCTCGTCGCGCCCTGCTTCAGCACCTTGCGATTGCCGAGCTGCGGCAGGAATTTCTCGATCGCGTCGTCAAGGCCGACACGACCTTCCTCGACCAGCAGCATGATCGCGCAGGTGACGACGATCTTGGTGTTGGAAAAAGCGCGGAAGATGTGATCGGGCCGGAGCGCCACGTTCGCCTCGCGATCGGCCAGCCCGACGCATTGCTGGTCGACGACCTCCCGCCCGCGCAGCACCGCCCAGGACACGCCGGCGACGATCTCCTGATCGACGTAGCGCTGCATCGCCGTCCGTGCGACGGAAAATTTCGGTGTCCTGGCGTCCATCTGCTGCTGTCTCCCTGAACTGGTTGACATCGATATAACGCCGAATCCCTGGCAGGAAAGCCTTTCCTTCGCGCCGGTGCCGGCGCACGCCAGCGCCGACATTTTTGTTTCGCCGCGTGTTCATCCGGATGCGAGCAACACAACGAAAAGCTCTGCAACCTTCCAGGCAAGAGCGCGTTAAGGGCGCGACCTTTAGCCTCACACCCATGTTAGGCGTATCTCAATCCAATCACGGGTGACCGGCAATGACCTCGATCTCTGCAACCTCCACCAGTTCCTATTCTCCTCTCGACCTCCTCAAGAGCGAGCTCACCAAGGAAGTCTCCGCGGGCACGATCAGCTCGAGCGACGAGTCTGCACTCTCGTCCGCGCTCGACGACATCGACTCGGCGCTCAAGAGCGGCAGCTCCAGCTCGAGCTCCTCCACGCCTCCTTCCCCCGACGAGATGCAGTCGAAAATTGACGACCTCATCCAGAACGAGGTGTCGAGCGGCAAGCTCACCAGCGATCAGGCGGATGAGCTGAAAAATGTGTTCGCCAACACGTTCTCCAATGGTGCCGGCGCTCCGCCACCGCCGCCGGATGCAAGCAGCGACTCATCGAGCACGAGCAGCACTGACTCCAGCTCCTCGTCCAGCTCGTCCTCCACCAGCACCGCTGACCTCATGAAGGAGCTGATCGCGCTGCTTCAGAATGCGACCAGCCAGTCGACCTCCTACAGCTCCAGCGGCAACGCGTCGTCCTCCTCCGCGTCGAGCTCGCTGCTCGTCGACTACAAGACCTGAGCCAAGGGGCTCGGTCGCTCGCGCCACCGGGCCTCACCCCTGCTTCTGCAGCACGGTGACATGCAGGCGGCAGCGGATGCTCATCCCCTGCCGCTGGTAGAGCGCGATCGCCGACGCGTTGTTGGAAAATACGTGCAGGAAGGGAGTTTCGCCCCGCGCCACGATCTGGCGCGCGATCGCTCCAAGCAGCGCCTGCGCATAACCGCGTCCGCGGTGATCGGGATGCACGCAGATTGCCGTCATCTCCGTGAAATTGCCGGGCTTCATCCGCTCGCCCGCCATCGCAACCAGTTCGCCACCGACGCGGATGCCGAGAAAGGTTCCGAGCTCGTGCGTCCGTTTGTTGAACGGACCGGGCTTGGTCAACTCGGTCAGCGCGACCATCGCCGGAACGTCATCGATCCCAAGCGTCACGATCTCGGCATCATGGAGCGGGCTTTCGACGGGCGTGCCGATCATCTGCTCGCCGGTCTCGGCCAGCAGCACCTTGTGTCCGGCCGGCGCGGCCACCGCGTCATGCGTGAACAGCACGACATATTCGGACGGCGACATCAACTCGCCCAGCTCCGCATAGCTTGCTGGCGACAGATCGACCATGTCGGCGAAAGGTCCGATCGCGGAGGGATAGCGCAACGCCCGCGCACCGCCTTGCGACAGATCCCGCTGTCGTGTCGTCAGTGCGCTCCAGATCGGCCGGTCGAGCAGCGCCAAATCGGAATCGGACACGGGCTCTATTCCTTATCGAGACTCACGATCACGGCCGCATTGGCGATGATGATGGCGTCGCTGCCCTGCTCGGCCGGAATTTCGAGGCCGCCCTTGACTGCATTGACGGTCACGGTGCCGTAAGGCAGCTCCTTGGCCACCGCGTCCTTGTCGACGGTTTCCGGATTCGGCACCGCAATCGTGACGTCGACGAACATGTCGTTGGCGGTCTTGCCGAGCATGCGAAAGAATCCGAGGCTCGAATGCCTGATCGCATCCGACACCGCGCGCCTGGCCGCCTTGGTCGCGTCCTTGCCATGGACGTCGACGCCCATGCCCATCTCGGTGATACAGCGTACGCGGGGCATTTCCAATCCTGTTGTTGGTGGGAATGTTGGGTTAAGCAGCCTGAGACGTCGAGCATGCCTATCGCGATACTCGACGTCAGTCCTTCGCAAAGTGGGGCAAGATTCGGCGAATGTCCTCGAGCTTGTCTTCCGCCAAGCCTGCCAGAAGATTTTCTTCAAGATACCCTTCTCGAATTAGCCGGGCAAACACCCGAGGAAGCTGCGAGTAGCGACAGTCGAACATCTCGTCGATCTCCCGCCCCTTCTGACGAAGATAGTCTTCGACGGCCCACATCTCAGCAGGTGTTGTTACAGCGTTCGCCTTCGCTTTGAATTCGGCCATGACCTTGGCCAGCGCCGCGTCCCGTGCCGTATCGTAAGCCTTCCGTGCTGCCTTCTCTTCGGAGGCTGACCATTTGAGATCGTGGTACATTGTAGGCTCTTTCAAGATTTCGCCGTCTTGTCGCGGGCCCTGAGCTCATCGACCAGCACCCGGACATTCTCTGAATAGTCGATCGGGATCGAGATCAGGTGCACGCCGCCCTCTTTGAAGGCGGCATCCAGCGTCGGCACGAAACTGTCGATCGTCTCGATGCGATGGCCCTTGGCGCCATAGGATTTCGCGTACAGGACGAAGTCGGGATTGCCGAAAGTAAGGCCAAAATCGGCAAAATGATCGACCGCCTGCTTCCACCGGATCATGCCATAGGCATTGTCCTGAAGGATGAGCACAACCAGATTGAGCTTGAGCCTGACGGCGGTCTCCATCTCCTGGCTGTTCATCATGAAGCCACCGTCTCCCGCGACCGCGAGCACGCGTCGCTCGGGACACAGCATCGCCGCCATCATCGCCGATGGCAGGCCTGCGCCCATCGTCGCCAGCGCATTGTCGAGCAGCAGCGTGTTGGCGACCCTGGTGCGGTAGTTGCGTGCGAACCAGATCTTGTACATGCCGTTGTCGAGCGCGACGATGCCGTTCTCCGGCATCACCTGCCGGATGTCGTGCACGATTCGTTGCGGCGTCGGCGGCCAGCGCGATTCAGTCGCGCGATCGGCGATATGCTCAAGAATTTGCTCGCGCAGCGGCAGCAGCGCGCCTGCATCCGGCAGCCGGCCTTCGAGGCGGTCGGCCAGCAATTCGAGGCTCGGCCCGACGTCGCCGACGACCTCCGCATCGGGGAAATAGACCTGCTCGACGCTCGCCGGCGTGTAGCTGACGTGGATCACCTTGGGGCCCGACGGCCCCATGATGAATGGTGGCTTCTCGATCGCGTCGTGGCCGATCGCGATGATCAGGTCGGCGGCGTCGATGGCCTCGTGGACATAGTCACGCTCGGACAGTGCCGCGGTGCCCATATAGAGATTGGTGCCGCCGGGGACGGTACCCTTGCCCATCTGTGTGGTGAAGAACGGGATCTGCGTCCGCCGCACGAAATTCGCGATGCCATGGGTCGACCGCGGCCGGCTGGTCGCCGCGCCCATCATGACCAGCGGGCGCTTCGCCGCCAGGATCATCTCGGCGGCACGATCGAGCGCGGCGCGATGGGCGACGGGAATCTCGATCGGATGCACCGGGACCACCGGCACGGACGCCACCTCCTCGCCCGCGACGTCCTCAGGCAGTTCGAGATGCACCGGTCCCGGCCGCTCCTCCATCGCAACACGGAAGGCGTCGCGGACCACGGTCGGGATGCTCGACGCACTGACGATCTGCCGCGCCAGCTTTGTCAGCGGCTTCATGCTGGCCACAACGTCAACGATCTGGAAGCGCGCCTGCCGGCTGCTCATGATCGCCTTCTGCCCGGTGATCATGATCATCGGCATCGCGCCGAGATGCGCATAGGCCGCGCCCGTCGACAGGTTGAGCGCGCCCGGGCCGAGCGTGGAGAGACAGACGCCGGGCTTGCCGGTCAGCCGTCCATGGGTTGCAGCCATGAAGGCCGCAGCCTGCTCGTGGCGGGTCAGGATCAATTCGATCTTGGAGTTGCGCAAGGACTCGACCAGGTCGAGATTTTCCTCTCCGGGGACGCCGAAGATGCGGTCGACGCCCTCATTCTCCAGGGCTGCGACAAAGAGATCCGATCCCTTCACTATCCGTGCCTGGCCGCTCATGTCGCCTCCCCTCAACGATGCTCCGGCATTCCGCCGGAGAACTTGAACGGCATGGTAGCCGCCCGTGATGACAACTCAACTCACGATGCGGCGCGCCGCGCTAGCGGCAGCGTCCGCTTGAGCGGTCGCCCGACGTCACGATCCCCGCCGATAGCGTGACGAGGCACAAGAGCGCTCCGAGCATGGCAAACGCCATCGGCAGGCTCGCGATCCGCGCTACGAACCCGACACCGGCAGGTCCGACCAGAACGCCGGCATAGCCAGCCGTGGTAATCGCAGCAACGGCAAGGCCCGTGGGCATCGCTTGTTGCGAGCCCGCACGGCGAAACAGCACCGGCACCAGGTTCGAGGCGCCGAGGCCGATGAGCACGAACCCGGCCATCGCAATGGCAGCAACCGGTGCGACCAGCAGCACGACGAAGCCTGCAATCGCCAGCAGGCTGCCGACGATCAACGTGGCGCGATCGCCGACCCGCGCCACCACGGCATCGCCGCCCAGCCGGCCCGCGGTCATCGCGATCGAGAACAGCATGTAACCGAGCCCGCCTTGCGTGTCCGGCACGAGGCCCGCGCCGACGATGAGCAGCGCGCCCCAATCGAGCATGGCGCCTTCGACGAGGAACGTGACCGCGGCCAGCGCCGCAAGCACCAACACGATGCCGTGTGGCAAGACGAACAGCGGTCCGTCCTGCGCCTGTGCGCTCCGCAGCAACAGCGGCCAGGCCATGATCATCGCCGCCAGCATCAGAGCCGACGCGATCAGCGTGCTCGCGAGCGGGCCGAGATGGATCGACAGCAGCAGCGTCATCAGGCTCGATCCAGCAAATCCGCCAATGCTGAACAACGCGTGGAAGCCCGACATCAGCGGACGCGTTGCAGCGCGCTCCACCTCAACCGCGTGAATATTCATGGCGACGTCGATCGAGCCCAGCGCCGCGCCGAACACGAACAGGGCGAGGCCTAGCGTGGCCGGCGTGCTCGTGACGACGAGCCACGGCAGGACTATTGCGAGGCCAAAGCCGCCGGCGAGAATGATCGGCTTGGTGCCGTAGCGCGCGCTCAAGGCGCCCGTCAGCAGCATCGCGGCAACCGAACCGATGCCGAGGCAGAGCAGGAGCAGGCCGAGGATGCCGTCGTCAACCGCGAGCCGTTCCTTGGCAAACGGCACCAGCGGCGCCCAACAGGCGATGCCGAAGCCCGCAATGAGGAAGGACAGCCGTGTCGCGAGCCGGGTGGCCGGCCGGTCGGCTGACAACGTGTGCATGGGAACTCCGCAAGGGCTGAGGATTCGAAGACCTGCTGGTAATGCGTGCCTCGGGCAAAACTGTGAAGCAGCACGGAAGTTTCGGCTTGTCGGCCTTCGCTCACTCAGCCAAAGATCTTGCCGCACCTTTTTCGCTTGTTGCCCTGACATGACTCCCAAACGCTTCGAAGCCCACTGCCTGCGACTACCTGCCGCAACCAAGATTGTGCAATGGGAAGGCACGTCGGTGTTCAAGGTCGGCGGCAAGATGTTCGCGCTGGCGCGCGGCTTCGTCGAGCAGTCAGGCGGCTTCATGTTCAAGACGTCGAACATGGCTTACGCGATGCTGATCGAGCAGGGTCTTGCACGGCCTGCTCCGTATCTGGCGCGGGCCAAATGGGTGCAGCTCATCGACAACGACGCGCTGCCCGACCCCGAGCTCGCAGCCTATCTCGACCAGGCCCATGCGCTCATCGTCGCGAAGCTGACGCGCAAGCTGCGTAAGGAGTTGCGCCTGTCGTGACGATCGCGATTGGCCCAAAGTCGTAAAGGCGATTTGCTCGACGGCACAAACGATTCCTTTTTTGTCGAAAACAACCCCATGCAAAGTAGAAATATGGCCTGGATCGTCCGGGATGTTGCATGCGGATCTCCCGCTCCCGGTCACAGCCGCGCCTGCGCAAAAATGCCGGCGATCCAGTCGAGGAAGACACGCAGCCGCAGCGTGAGCTGGCGGTTCTGCGGATAGAGCGCGAAGAGCGGGGTCGGCGACGGCGGGAAGCCGGCCAGCACCTCGACGAGCGCGCCGGCGGCGAGATCCTCAGCGAAGCGATAGCGCGGCGCCTGCAAGAGGCCGAAGCCGAGCCGCACGAGATCGGCCATGGAATCGGAATTGTTCACCCGGACCCGGCTCGGCAGCACGATGTGCCGAAGCGTACCCACGACGGAAAATTCCAGCGGCAGCACGTCACCGGTGCGCGAGGAGACGAAGGCCACCATCTGGTGCCCGTCGAGCGCATCCGGCGTCGCCGGCACGCCGTGGGCGGCAAGATAGGCCGGGCTTGCCACTGTGATCTCGGCGATGGTGCCGAGACGGCGCTGGATCATCCCGCTGTCGTCGGGCTCCCCCGAGCGGATCACGCAATCGACGCCCTCGCGCACGAGATCGACCAGACGGTCGCCCTGCCCGATCTGCAACTCGAGCAGCGGATAGCGCGCCAGGAATGCCGGCAGATGGGGCAGGATGAAGGTGCGGGTGAGCAGCGGATGCGCGTCGATGCGCAACAGGCCCCGCGGCCGCGCATCGCGCATCGCCGTCTCGGCCTCCTCGACCTCCGCGAGAATGGCGACGCAGCGCCGGTAAAAATCCGCGCCGTCGAGCGTCGGGGTGACATGTCGCGTCGTGCGTTCGAGCAGACGCGCGCCAAGGCGCGCCTCGAGGCCGCGCAACACCTCGCTCGCGGTCGAACGGGGAAGGCCGAGGTCGGCGGCCGCAGCAGTAAAGCTGCGCCTTTCTACGAGGCGGACGAACAGGCGCATGGCCTCGAAACGATCCATGGCCGATTGTTCACCATATCCGACAAGTGATGGCAAGCGGCGGGTAATTATCCGGCCAAAGCGATCAGATATCTCCTGTCCAGGGAAAGACAGGAGCGGACCATGACCAATCAAACTCAGCGTGTTGCCATCGTGACCGGCGGCTCCCGCGGCATCGGCGCCGGGATCGCCCGCCGCTTTGCGCGGGACGGCATCGCCGTTGCGATCAATTATGCGAGCGGCCGCGCCGCCGCGGACGAACTTGTCGCGGCCATCGAAGCCGCCGGCGGCCGCGCCATCGCCGTACAGGCCGATCTGGCCGATCCCGCGACGCCGGCGCGCCTGTTCGAGGCGGCCGAGCGCGCCTTCGGCGGGGTCGACATCGTCGTCAACAATGCCGGCATCATGGAGCTCGCATCGCTCGCCGAGGTGACCGACGCCGCGTTTGCGCGGCAGATCTCGATCAATCTGGAGAGCGTGTTCCGCTCCATGCGCGAAGCGGCGCGCCGGCTGCGCGACGGCGGCCGCATCATCAACTTCTCCTCCAGCGTCGTCGGCCTCTACCAGCCTGGCTACGCCGTCTACGCCGCGACAAAGGCAGCGGTCGAGGCGATGACGCACATCCTTGCCAAGGAGCTCGGCAGCCGGCGCATCACCGTCAATGCGGTGGCGCCGGGACCGGTCGAGACGCGGCTGTTCCTCGAGGGCAAGACCGAGCAGCAGGTGCGCGCCATCGCCGGCATGAATCCATTCGGCCGGCTCGGCCAGCCCGACGACATCGCCGGCCTCGTCGCCTTCCTCGCCAGCGCCGACAGCGGCTGGGTCAACGGCCAGATCATCCGCGCCAATGGCGGCGTGATCTGACGCGCGCCACGACGCGTTGCAGGGAGTTACCCGACATGCCATTCGTCAACATCAAGATCCCGCAGGCCGCGCTGTCACGGACGCAGAAGGCCGAGATCGTGCACCGCCTCACCGCGCTGTTCGTCGACTATTTCGGCGAAGCGGCGCGGCCGCACACGATGGTGCTGATCGAGGAGGTGCCCGACGGCGGCTACGGCCGCGCCGACGGGGTGTTCGTGATCCCGGACGCCTATCGCGCGAGCGATGGCGGCAGAGTGGTCATGCCACTTTCAGGCTGAGCTCCGTCCCGCCCTTGAGCGGCAGCGTCATCGAGACGAAGCCGTTTTTGGGATCGCGGATGAACTCGAGGAAATCGGGTTCGGCATTGTCGTTCATGACGTAGCCGCCGATGCGAAGCTGCGGCGCGACGATCTCGATCACCTGGCGCGCGAGCGAAGGACCCTCCTCGCCTGGCCAACCGTCGATCAGGATGAAGTCGACGGGGCCGCCGAGATCGCCCACCGTCTTGCGCGCATCGCCCTCGCGGATCTCGGCGTAGGCGGATAGCCCTGCGTCGTCGAGATTGCGCCGGGCGGTTGCGACCTTGGCCGGCACGATCTCCGAGCCGATCACGGTGCCGCCGCCATTGTCGCGCATCGCAGCCGCAAAATACAGCGTCGACATGCCGACGGAGGTTGCGAACTCGGCAACGCGCGTCGCGCGCATGCCCCTGCACAACAGGTAGATCAGCTCGCCCTGCTCGGGATGGATCGAAAAACCCTGCTCGGCATAGGCATGCGGATCGCGGCTGCTGAATCCGCCGCGCGGTCCGCCGCCCGGTGGACGGCGGCGCGCGGCCTGCATGCGTTCGATCACGGCGTTGACGCGCGCATCCTGGATCGGGCTGTGCGGTTGATCTTGCGACATGATCGTATTCCCTCAGCTCCGCAGAATTTCGGCCGCCGCACGGTCGAGAATCTTGGCGATGCGTCGCGCCTCATCGGCATCGCAGCCGTGCTTGGAACGCAGTGCTCGCTTGAGGCCATGGCGGGCGCGATGCAGCTCGTCGGAGGCATCCGCATCGAGATCGCTGACGCCAGCAAAGGCCTCGCGTACCTCGTCCATGCGGCGTCCGATCCGCGACAGCGCCTGAAGGATCGCATCCGCGGTGGCGCGATACTCGGCGAGATGGGCCTGGCCCTGCGCGGTGATGCTGTAGCGCTTGCGGCCGGCGTCCTGCTCGACGCTGGCGTGCCCAACCTCTTCGAGATAGGTCAGCGCCGGATAGATCACACCGGGGCTCGGGCTGTAAAAGCCATCCGAGCGCTCCTCGATGGTCTTGATCAGCTCGTAGCCGTGCGCCGGCTGATCGGCGAGCAGTGCGAGGATGACGAGCTGGAGGTCCTGCGACGAAAGCCGCCGTGCGCCCGGAAAGTCGGCGCCACCGCCGCGTCCGAAGAAGCCATGCCCGCCACGGCCGAAGCGACGCCCGCCATGCCGGCCCATGGCGAATGCGAAACGGAATTCCCGGTCTTCTCTCTCGTGTCGATTGTGGTGCTTGTCTCGAAACATATCTTAGGTCTCCATTGTTAGATATATCGTAAGATATGTTTTGCGATTTAAAGTGCAAGGCACAAGACCGTGATCGCCCCCAACCGGGACAATCCAGGTTCGTGGGAAGGCAAGGCGCTGCACAGGTCCAGGGGCCAGATCGCTGAAGCCGTCACATTTGGCGCGCAAGATGCGGGGCGCCGTTTTACGGACATCAAGGGAGGACCCCATGGCCACCGCGGAGAACAGCAAGGCTGCCGGCACCCCGAAACTGCGCAGTGTCGATTTCAAGCTCGAGATCGTCGTCGTCCCGGTATCCGACGTCGATCGCGCCAAGGCGTTTTACGCAAAACTCGGCTGGCGACTCGATGCCGACTTCGCCTCCGGCAACGACTGGCGCGTGATCCAGTTCACCCCGCCGGGCTCGAACGCCTCGGTCATCTTCGGCAGGAACGTCACGCCGGCGGAGCCCGGCTCCGCGCAGGGCCTATACCTGATCGTCTCCGACATCGAGGCCGCCCGCGATGCGCTCGTTGCCCACGGTATCGAGGTGAGCGAGGTCTTTCACGGCAGCGGCGATACGCATAGCGGCCCGGACGAGCCCTACATCTCAGGCTCGCGCCGCGTCAGCGGCCCGGATCCGGCGCGCGGCAGCTATCGCTCCTTCGCCTCGTTCCGCGATCCCGACGGCAATGGCTGGCTGCTCCAGGAGATCACGACTCGCCTGCCCGGCCGCGTCGAGGCCGACACGACGTTCAACTCGACAGCCGAGCTCGCAAGCGCGCTGCGGCGCGCGGCCACAGCCCATGGCGAGCACGAGAAGCGGACCGGCGGCAAGCACGATGAGAACTGGCCGGACTGGTACGCCGACTACATCGTGAAGGAACAGACCGGCCAGCCGCTGCCGAATTGACCGAGACCGGCGCAGCCGCGCTCGGGACCTAAGGCTTTCGCTCTGTCGCTTGCCGTTCCGACCTCGTGCCGCCTTTGGGAATGCTCTCGTCAACGGTGGGCAGATCAAGAGCCGAACGCAGCCGCCCTTTGCCGCGCTCGTACAGCATTGCATGGTCTGCCGGCCCCAGAAGATCGGCGCGGGCGCTGAAATCGGGAATGATCCGGTTGAACGGGATCGCGCCGCAGCCCGGCACGGCACAATCGCGTTTGTCGTTCGGGCAGGCTTTGAAGTGACAGAGCCGGCCGAGATAGCGATCGCTGCCCGGCTCGATCAGGAAGATATCGAGCTGGTGGCTGACCACACTTGTACCGGCGCCTCGTTCGTAGGCTGCTCGCAGCGCCCCGGCTGCCGCCCGGCGAAGCGCATTGAGATGCTCCTGGGACTCGATCCAGAGTGCCAGATCGAGATCGCGGCACTCGTGCCAGACCTCGATGCCTTCGCGCCGAAACTCCGAAAACCGCGGCACTTCGTTCCAAAGCGCCTTCGCCACCGAGCCGATCACGGCTACGGCACACACATCGGGGAACGACATCCACGCATCGGTAACGACATCGGCGGCAATTCTGAATTCACGCTGATGAAGCAGCATGAATCGATTCTGTTCCGCGATAAGCGAACGCCTCATCGTTACACTTTCTCGAGTTCCGGATCAGCCGCGCAAGCGCTCGGCCAACGCGCTGAGCACGTCGGCCAGTTGCTTGGCGGTCTCCGGTGACGGAAGCGGAATCTTGAGATTCTGTCCGCCGGTGCTGGGGTCGCGCTCGATCCGGGGATAGTCAATCGAGCCGGCACCATTGGCTGCAGCCATGGCACCGAGGAATTGCGCGCCCATCTCAACCAGTGCTTGCCAGGGATTGGAAGAGAGGTCGCGCGAGGCCGCCGGGATTTCATCGCCGGTTTGCGCCTGCGACGCGCTGCCGGAGTCGCTGCCCACCGGCGCCTTGTCACGGACGTCATCGCCCCACCCTGCCTCCTCCGCCGCGGTTGCAGTCTCGCCGGCCCTCGTGCTTCCGGTAACATTCTCCACGTCCTTCATGAAGCGGTTGAGCCGCGAGCCGCCCAGCGAAACCTCGTTGTTGCCCCCATCCAGAATGCCTTCGGACAGCGAGCGCTTGAAGGCCAGGATTGAAAGCATGCCCTCCTCGATCGTACCCTTCGCTACGAAGTTGATGATCTGGACCGGCCGCGCCTGGCCGAGACGATGGATACGCGCAATACGCTGCTCGAGCACGGCCGGATTCCACGGCAGGTCCATATTCACCAGCGTCGAGGCGTGCTGCAGATTGAGACCCGTGCTGCCGGCATCGGTCGACAGAAACACACGGCAGGCCGGATCGTCCCGAAAACGCTGAACCAGCTGCGGCCGCTTCTCCGACGGCACGCCGCCATGGAAACTGACATAGCCGATGCCACGGGCTTCGAGGCGGCGGATGACGATGTCGTGGGTCCGTGTCCACTGCGAAAACACCACGGCCTTGGCGTCGGGCGTGGCGAAGAGCTGGTCGAGCAGCGCAGCCAGTTCGTCGGCTTTGACGCCGTGATCGGTCTCCTGATCCAACAGATAGGTGCTGTTACAGGACATCCGCATGTTTTGCAGAGCACAGGTCAGTCGCCGCTGGTCCTTGTCCGAGAGAAATTTGGTCTTGCGCCAGCGGTTCACGACCTGGGCGACCGTGTCCGCGTTCTCCTTATGCAGGTCCATTTGCGGCTCAGTCATCGGCACGAGCACGTTCTGATCGGTCCTGTCAGGCAATTGCCGCAGCACCTCGGACTTTCGCCGGCGGATCATGATTGGCGCCAAGGTCTCACCGATCCTGTCCAGAGCTCTATAACCTGTAACGCGGCCACCCTCATCCTTGACCTGATGCTCGTGCAGGAGCTTCCAGGTCGGACCCAGCCGGTGCTGATCGACGAATTGGACGATTGAAATCAATTCTTCGAGCTTGTTCTCCAACGGAGTTCCCGTCAGCACGATCGCGTATGGGCTGTCGATGCGTTTCAGCGCCCGCGCTGCGATCGTGTTCCAGTTCTTGACGCGCCGAGCCTCATCGACGATGACGAGCTCGGGCGACCATGCAGCGATCAGATCGAGATCGGGCTGGAGCTTCTCGTAGTTCGTGATCTTGCAGAAGTCATCGACCGCGTAGTCCTGCTTCCGCTGCGCGCGACCTCCAACAATGACGCGCGCGCCACGCTTGTCTCGCCGCCCCGAGAACCGCGCCAACTCGCTTTGCCACTGATACTTGAGCGACGTCGGGCAGATCACCAGGACTCTCGATACGCCGAAGTGGCGTGCGAGGATCTCCGTCGCGGCAATCGCCTGGATCGTCTTGCCGAGCCCCATGTCGTCGCCGATCAAAGCACGACCGGCCCGCACGGCAAACAGCGCACCTTCGGCCTGATACGGATATAGCGGTGCCTTCAGCAATCGCTGCAGCTTGGAGTCCGCTGCGCCGCACGGAAACAGCCGCCGGAGTTGCGCAGCGCGACGATCCGCGTCCCGTCGTCCGGCAACGAAGTCGAGCGCATCGTCATAGGCGCGCAGCTCATGACCGCTCTTCGACACCAGGCTGATGAATTCGTCGAGTTGGCTGAGGCGATCGTCCCGCAGCATCCCGTCGCGCTCCAGATCGAACAAAGTGGCGGACGCCTTCGTCACGTCGGGCGGGCAATCGGTCCCGGCACGAAAATGCAAGCCGCGCTTGCCCTGCTTGCGCAGATAGAGCTCGGAAAACGGCGGCCGGTAACCGCGTGCAAACGCCGCCTTGGCGCCACGCTTTTTCTCGAGCTGAACGAGGGTGAACTCGAGATGCTTGCAGGTCCCGAGCTCGTTGGTAGCGTAGTCCGGACAAGAACAGAAATTGCCGCCGGGCCCGGGGCCGCGGATCGGCCACGCGATAGCTCGATTTCGAGGCGGGATTGGTGACCTTGAACTCCGAGAAGAACGGATCGGCGCCCATATTGTCGAGAAGGAAGGATTGCTCCCGACCGAACTGGCGGCGCAAACCTCGTTGCCATTCGACCGGCGACAGGTCGGTTGGCACGTGGGTGCGGGACAGCTTGGCTTGTTTGCGCGGCAAAGCGGTGCGGACTGTTGCGGATTTCATTCGCGGGCTTTCGGTCTGGCGGGAAACGCTTCGTTGCGACCGATCCTAGCTCGCGCGTCGCGGCGGCATAACCGGCTTCGGGCCGAAATCCACTGTCATGGGGATGAGCGAGTTCCGACAGCCGGGTCTGCGCGCCGTGGCTGCGTGGTGCATCGTCCCAATCTCGATTGACTTCAGAATATTCTCTGACTAAAGTCAGATATATGCTCGATCCAATTTCCCGCATCCGTCGCTTCAACCGTGCCGTCACCTCCGCAGTCGGCGCGCTCGATACCTCCTTTCTCGGCCGTGGCCGGCCCTTGGGGGCTGCGCGCGTGCTCAATGCGATCGGGCATGGGCGCGAGGACGTCGCCGAGATCCGCGACTATCTCGGCCTCGATTCCGGGCTGATGAGCCGCCTGCTCCGCAGTCTCGAGGACGAAGGGATGATCGAGACGAGCCCGCATGAGGAAGACGCGCGGCGCCGCGTCGTCCGGCTGACGCGCGCGGGCCGGCGCGAGTTCAATGCCTATGAGGCGCTGTCAAACGCGCAAGCCGAGGCCCTGCTCGCCCGCCATTCGCAAAAAGACGCGCTGCTGGCGGCAATGGACATGATTGGTTCTGCGCTCGGGCAGAGCCGCACCAAGCTGTCTGAAATGAGCCCGCGCAGCGACGAGCCACGCTATTGCCTCGGCGAGTATTACGCCGAGCTCGGACGCCGCTTCAAACAGGGCTTTGACGTCAAGCTGTCGCGCGATCCCGACGCCAAGGACATGGTGCGCCCGCGCGGCATCTTCATCGTGGCGATGTCGGACAGCTTGCCGATCGGCTGCGTCGGACTGAAGGGAACCGACCACGGCTATGCCGAGATCAAGCGGCTGTGGGTCTCTCCGGCCGCGCGCGGTCTGGGCCTCGGCCGGCGCCTGATGGAAGCGGCCGAGAGCGCCGCGCGCGAGCTCGGCATCAGCGTGCTGCGGCTCGACACCAACAGCGCGCTGCCGGAAGCGGGCCAGCTCTACCGCAGGACCGGCTGGAGCGAGATCCCGCGCTTCAACGACGACCCCTACCCGGATTTGTTCTTCGAAAAGCACCTCTGAGCGGACCGCCGAATCCAGCTCCTGCTGCGTTATCGTTGGAGCCGCAGGAGTATCGCCATGACCAAGGTCGACCTCGCCGACTTCTACCGCAGCTACATCGCCTGCCTGAACCGGCAGGATTGGCCGGCGCTCGGCCAGTTCGTCCACGACGACGCCTCCCACAACGCGAAGGCGCTTGGGCTCGCCGGCTACCGCGCGATGCTGGAGAAGGATTTTCGGGATATTCCCGATCTCGGCTTCAATATCGAGCTACTGATATCCGATCCGCCCCGCATCGCCTGTCGGCTGACATTCGATTGCACGCCGGCGGGGACTTTTCTTGGGCTCGGCGTCAACGGCAAGCGCGTGTCCTTCTGCGAGAACGTCTTCTACGAATTCAGAGACCAGAAGATTTGGCAGGTGTGGTCTGTGATCGACAAGGCGGCAATCGAGGCGCAGCTCTAGCGCCGCGCCTCGGCGGCCTCGCTCACGCCGTCGCCGGCGCGGGCTCTCCTTGCGGCTTGGCAAACGGGCGGAACGTCATCGCCATCAGGAACGCGCCGAGCCCCATCGCCCAGGAGCCGATATAGAGCCAGGCGTAGCTGGAGAACGCATCATAGATCAGGCCGCCGGCGAGCGGGCCGGTCGCCATGCCGAGGCTGCCGGCCATCGCCGTGCCGCCGATTACCGTCCCCATCATCCGCAGCGGAAAATTGTCGCGCGCCAGCGAGGCGTAGAGCGGCATGGTGCCGGCATAGATGAAGCCGAACACGGCGGCGACCGCGTAGAAGGTCGCGAGCTGGTGCGCGAAGACGTAAGCCAGCGCGCCGAACGCTTGCGCAAGCAGGCCCGAGACCAGCACGCGCTTGGCGCCGAAGCGATCCCCCATGAGACCGAACGCGATCCGCCCGCCCATGCCCGCAAACCCCTCGACGCTGTAGATCGTCACCGCCGAGATCAGCGGAATGCCGCAGCTCACGGCGTAGCTGACGGTGTGGATGATCGGGCCCGAGTGCGTCGCGCAGCAGAAGAAGTTCGTCGCGACCAGGATCAGGAATTGCGGCGAGCGCAGCGCCTCCGACAGCGACATCTCGGCCTGCGGCGCGCCGGCATCGGATGCTGCGGCCTGCGAGTTTGCCAGCGCAGGCGGACGGCGCACCAGAAGCGAGGCCGGGATCATGATGGCGCCGACCACCAGCGCTACGAGCTGCATCGAGGTGCGCCAGTCATGGCTGGAGACGAGCCAGGCCGCGAACGGTGCCATCGTCATCGGCGCCATGCCCATGCCGGCCGACACCAGCGAGACCGCAAGGCTGCGGTGGGTGTCGAACCAGCCGGTCACTGTCGCCATCATCGGCGCGAAGATCGCAGCGCAGGAGGCACCGACCAAGAGGCCGAAGAGGAACTGGAACGCGATCAGCGAGGTCGCGTGGCTCGCGAGCGTCAGGCTCAGCGTAAGCACGACCGATCCCGTCAGTACCACCGGCAGCGGTCCGAACCGGTCGGTCAGCGTGCCCCAGGCCATGCTGGTGAAGGCCATCGCGAGAAAACCGATCGTCATCGCGCTGGAGATGCCCGTCACCGACCACCCGGTGTCCTTGGCGATCGGCTGCAGGAACACCGGCAACGAAAACATGCCGCCGATCGCGACACAGCCAAGCAGTCCGCCGGCGGCGACGATCACCCAGCGATAGTTGGAAGGGTTCATTTTGGGTCTCCCATACAGATGTCTCTGGATGAAGACGAGCAGGCCTCGCGCGATCCGACAGGACCACCATCATACTAGCGAAATTTCTTGCGGGGCTGGAACCGCTTTACGCGGTCAACGCTTGCTGCTCCTGCTGCCGCCTGTTGCCATGCGCAACACCAGGACGCTGCCGCCTTGTGCGGCTACGCGCTTGCCCCTACGTCACTGCAAACGTCTTGCGAAAGGCCGTGATGATGGAGGGACGCAGGGGATTTTCGGGCGGCTGTTCGTGCCGCGCGGTTCGCTACAACATCGATGCGGAGCCCGTACGCGGCTTCCAATGCCAGTGCCGGGATTGCCAGATGGACTCCGGTGGCGGGCACAGCTCGGTGTTCGTGTTTCCGCGGAACGCACTGACGGTTTCAGGCGAGGTTCGCGAGATCGCGCGCACGAGTGACCGCGGCGCCACCAAGCGCAAGGGCTTTTGTCCCATTTGCGGGGTTGCGATCTACAACAAGCCGGACGAGAAGCCCGAGTTCATCGGCATCTATGTCGGCAGCCTCGACGACGCCACGACGTTCAGGCCGGCCGCAATCTTCTACGCGGCGCGCGGATATGCCTGGGATTTCCTCGACCCCGACGTGCCGAAGCCGCCGGAATGGCATGCGAGCTAGAGAGTTCGTAACTCGTAAGTCTGGTCGAGCTCACCTATCCTGCGCTGCTGAAATCCGGCCGCCCTTTTTGGAGGAGGACAAAAGGATGGGAATGAGCTTCGAGCTAGTGGTGCTGGCAGCTGCGAGCCTTTGGGGCTTCCTTCAGCTTGTCGCTGCCGCGCAAGCCGCAAACGCGCAGTACGGCCTCAGATGGGCTGCGAGCCCGCGCGACCTTGAGATGCCGGCGCTCAAGCCCATCCCCGGGCGGATCGACCGCAATTTCCGCAACTACATGGAGACGTTTCCGTTCTTTGCAGCGGCAGTTCTCGCCGCTCAGGCGACTGGCGTTCACAACGAGCTGACCCATTGGGGATCGCTTGCCTATCTCGGCGGGCGCATCGCTTACACCGCGCTCTACATCTGCGGAATACCGCTGATCCGCTCGCTGTTCTGGAACATCGCCGCCTTTGGCATGCTCGCGGTTCTAGCCGCGCCCTTCGTGTCGCACTGAAGCGCGCGGCGATGGAGCATGCCTTCGATTTCTTCTATCCGGCCGCCACGGCGGACACTTGGCGGCCCCGACGATACACCATCAAATAGAACGCGGCCACGTGCGTGATCATCAGCAACGGCACATAGATGATCGGGATCGCGTAAACGGCCCCCAGCTCCCCTGCCAGCGGCGCAAGGCCGAGCTGATTGCCGTGATAGTAGTCGACGAGGATGTCAACTGCCCCGACGAGATTGAAGGTAACGACGAACAGCCAGAAGAGCGCACGCACCCGCACGGTGAGAAGCGCCAGCATGGCCAGCAATCCTGTCGCGAAGTCGGCATAGGCGGCAAAGGAGGCGAAGCCCGCGGGCAGATTCGGCCCGACTACACCGGGGACCAGGAAGGCGAGTCCGAAGAAGCGGAAGCTGTGCAAGGTGGCGATGGCGCGTTGCGCCTCGAGCGGGTCCATCGACTTGAGCCAGGGCCAGCCATACGCAGCGAAGAGAAGCAGCCACGGGACGTAGCCAAGAACCAGATGGATCTGGAAGATTGTGGCCGGCGACATCTGGCGTCCTCTCGGTGAAAGCTCCGGGTTCTCGCCGACCCAAATAGGACTGCTTCCGGCGCGCGACTATCCGGGATAATCTCAACAGGCTATGAAGCAGAACTTCACAGTCAGGCAGAGTGCGCTCGACGGCGTGGAGGCGGCACTTGCCGTTGCCCAGCACCGCAATTTTCGTCGCGCGGCCGCCGAGCTCGGCGTGACCCCGTCGGCGGTCAGCCAGGCCGTGCGCACACTCGAGGCGCGCATTGGCGCCGCGCTGTTCGCCCGCACGACGCGCAGTGTCGGACTGACCGAGGCCGGCGAACGATTCCTGTCGCGCGCAAAACCCGCCTTCGAGGAGATCGTCGCAGCCGGCGAAGCCGCGCGCGATCTTGGGCAGCGACCGGCCGGGTTGCTCCGCCTCGCCGTTCCCCGCTCGGTCGTCCCGCTGATCCTCGAGCCTGTCATCGCCGGCTTCTGCCAGGCCTATCCCGAGATCGAGGTGGAGATCGCCGCAAGCGAGGAGATGGTCGATCTTGCCGCAGGCGGCTTCGATGCCGGCATCCGTCTCGGCCAGCTTATTGCGCCGGATATGATCGCCGTGCGACTGACGCAGCCGTTCCCGTTCATGGTCGTCGGCAGCCCAGACTATTTGCGCGGGCGGAAGCGGCCGCAGCGCATCGACGATCTTCGTCAGCACGCTTGCCTCCGCCTGCGACGCGCCAACGGATCGATCGCGCCCTGGCCTTTCGTCGACGGCAACAAGGCCGTCGAGGCCATCGTCTCGGGGCCGCTCATCGCTCACGACTATGCCACTCTGCTCGGTGCGGCGATCAGAGGCGTCGGACTTGCGCAGGTGCCCACCCCGCTCGCCAGAGCGCCGATTGCCGACGGCCGATTGCAAGCGATGCTCACTCCCTTCGCCGTCATGGGACCTGGGGTCTTTCTGTACTATCCGGGAAAACGTCAGGTCCTGCCAAAACTGCGCGCCTTCATCGAGCACGTCAAATACCGCGGCGCCGATACGCCGCGAGGCGCAACGAACGCCTCTGGAGCTCGCACGCCCAAGCGTGCAAGGAGCCCTTGACGGCAACACTCAGGCCTTCGTCCGCGCCTGCCGGAGCCATTCGTCGAGACTGATGCGGCCGAGGCGCGCTTCGCCCAACGGCACCAGAGAATGCTGCTCGACCAGGCCGCCAAAATATCGCGCCTCCGGATCGCGCACGACGGCACGCCCGTCACCTGTCGCCTTCAGGTAGCGGGCGACGATTTCGTCGAACGGCGCGCGGTCGGGCCCGGCGATCTCGACAATGCCGTTTCGCGGCGGTTCGAGCGCCACATCGGCAACGAACCTGGCGACATCCTCCGCCGCGATCGGCTGAAACAGGCCGGGTGAAACCCTGAGCGTATTTCCTTGCACACTCGATGCGGCGATTGCGCCGAGAAATTCCATGAACTGGGTCGCGCGAACGATGGTGTAGGCGATGCCGGACGCCTCGATCAGCTTCTCCTGGGCGACCTTCGCGCGGAAATAGCCGTTCTCGGGTGTCCGGTCGGTTCCAACGATGGAGAGCGCGACATGGTGCCGGACGCCGGCCGCGGCCTCCGCCGCGAGCACATTGCGGCCGGCGACCTCAAAGAACTCCAGCACGGCCTTGTCTTCGAACGAGGGCGAATTGGCAAGGTCGACCACGGTTTCCGCGCCGGTCATGGCCTCCTTGAGCCCCTCGCCGCTGATGATGTTGACGCCGCTCCTAAGCGATGCAGCGACGGCTTCGTGGCCACCCTGGCGCAGAATGGCGACCACTTTCGAGCCGATCAGGCCGGTGCCGCCGATGACGACGATCTTCATGGGACCTCCATTGTCGAGGTTTGATGCAATTGAGGTTTGTCCGGGCCTCAATGCGGTGCATCCTGCAGCGCGCATCAGACCATTTGATGTCGCATTTGCCGCGCAGCCCAGACGGGAATTTCGCGTAAAACGAATCTCGTTGCTGGATTACCGTTCAAAGCCGCGGATAAAATAGGTCCGACTTGAAGCTTTGTTCCCCTCGACAAAAACACTCGAAAACAACCCCATGCAAAGTAGCCGGGGGCTGCCTTGCCGATGCCCTGGCTGGCGCCGGTGATGAGAGCGACTGGTCTCGGCCTCTGAATCCTCCTCCGAACACGTCAGTGTCGGTCGTGGACCACGACCATTTTTCCGCGCGCCTCATTGGCCTCCATGACGCGGTGCGCCTCTCGGATCTCGTCGAAGCGGAAGACGCGGGCCGGCTTGACGTCGAGCCGACCGTCGGCTGCGTCCTGCGCGATCTGCTGAAGCGGCACGTCCGACAGCGGGAAGCCCGGCGTGCCGAACACGAAACTGCCGAAGAAGGTGAGGTAGACGCCGCTCGCCATCTGCAGCAGCGGGTTGAAGTCGGGGATCGGATCGAGGCCGCCGAGCCAGCCGGCCAGGCACGAACGGCCGCCACGGCGAAGCATGGCGAGTGAGTCCAGCACGACGCTGTTGCCGACGAGGTCCAGCACCGCATCGATCTCTTTTGCTTCGGCAATATGCTTCGAGAGGTCGGAGCGTTCGATTTCGCAGCGTTCGGCGCCGAGTTTCTCCAAAAGCGCGAAGCGTTCGCGGCTGCGGGTCGTCGCGATCACGCGAACCCCGGCATTGACCGCCATCTTGAGAGCGGCCTGACCGAAGGACGACGTCGCGCCGCGAATGACGAGGAGCTGCCCTTTCCTGATCTCCAGATTGCGGAACAGGCAGGTCCAGGCCGTGGCGTAGGTTTCGGGAATGGCCGCCAGCTCAGCCCACGGCAGGTCCGCCTCGATCAGCGCGACATTCGAGACGGGGACGCGGGTGCATTCGGCGTAGCTGCCATTGATGGTGCGGCCAAGACCGCCCATCAGAGCTGCGACTTTCGCGCCGACCGGAAACTCTCCGCCGGGGCAGGACTTCACGAGGCCCACGCATTCGATGCCGCTCACTGGCGCGGCCTCCGCCCACTCGCCCCGACGCATGTGCAGTTCCGCGTGGTTGAGGCCGAACGCCTTGATCTCGATGACGGCATGACCGGCCTTGGGCTCCGGCTCCGGGATATCCCTGTAGACGAGGCTGTCGAGGCCGCCAAATTTCTCGAGGACGATGGCACGCATGTTGAGGTCTCCGTGCGTCGGACGCCGTGCCCGCTCGCACGGCGTGGCAGGCGCGATTTGTTGATGTCAGCGGGAAAGGAAGTCGCGGATCACAGCAGCGATCTCGAAGGCGTGTGTCTCCAGCGCGAAATGGCCGGTGTCGAAGAAACGCACCGTCGCATTCGGTATGTCGCGCCTGAACGCCTCCGCCCCCGCTGGCAGAAAGAACGGATCGTTCTTGCCCCACACCGCCAGGAGCGGCGGCTTGTAGGTCCGAAAATAATTTTGGAAGGCCGGGTACAACGCAACGTTGCTCTTGTAGTCGCCGAACAGATCGAGCTGCACCTCGTCGGCGCCGGGCCGCGAAAGATAGTAGTTGTCGAGCGAATAGCCGTCCGGCGAAACCCTGGTCGCGTCGGGGACGCCGTGAGTGTATTGCCAGATCGTCGTCTCCGGCTTGAGGAATGCGCGCAACGCCTGCCGGTTTTTGTCCGATGCATCCTGCCAATAGGTGCGGATCGGATTCCAGCCGTCGCTCAAGCCTTCCTCGTAGGCGTTACCGTTCTGCGAGATGATCGCCGTGATCCGCTTCGGATGTTTTGCAGCGATCCGAAAGCCCGTGGGCGCACCGTAGTCGAAGACATAGATCGCAAAGCGCTCCAGACCGATCACCTCGGTGAAGCGGTCGATGACCTCGGCAATATGATCGAAGGTGGTGGCGAACATGCCGCGCGCCAGCTTGTCCGACTGTCCGAAGCCCGGCAGATCGGGGGCCACGATGTGAAAGCGATCGGCGAGCAACGGGATGAGATCGCGGAACATGTGGCCGGCGCTCGGGAAGCCGTGCAGCAGCAGCAGCGTCGGCGCATCCGCACGCCCGGCTTCACGATAGAAGATTCTCCAGCCGTCGACGTCGGCGGTGCGATAGTTGATGGCAACCATGAGCTTTCTCCTCCGTTGGGTAACTTTTTAAGATCTCGAAATCAGGTTACGTCCTGAATGCGCGGTCCATTTCGCCGCGGCGACCTCTACAGCATGAAACGCGGCCACGGAGCCGCCGAGTTTTGCCCAACCCCATCGCCAGGCCCATGATCCACGGGCGATCAGCATGCTTAAATCGTTCAAGGACATCACTCCTCTCGGATCAGAGCGGCCTGCGTCAGTAACCTCTTTATTAGCTATAAGACGGTTACTCTTGTTGGACGTAACTTGTCAACAACCAACAAAGCGGTTATCTACGGAACAACGTTCACTGTTGGGTGAAGGAATTGGGCAGCGCCCGGAACAGGAGCCTTCGATGAACCAACATCCTCCCGCGATCTTCGTCGGCGATGCGCCCGGTTTGGATTTCCTGAATTCAATCGCCACTCCGGTCGATACGCCCTTCGACTGGATCGATGATGGCGAGGGCCTGCTGAACTGGCTCGAGCAGGCGCAGCTCGTGCCTGCAGATGCGCTTGTCAGCATTCGCTCACAGGCGCTGCCCGGCGAACTGGACAAGGTTGCAGATCAGGCAAGGAGCCTGCGCGAGTGGTTCCGAGGTTTTGTGCGCAAGCACAAGGGCCGTCCCCTGACGGCAAAGACTCTCGCCGAACTCGAGTCGCTCAATCGCCTGCTGGAGCGGGATGATTCCTTCGACCGCATCGTGGCTGCGCCGAAGGGCGCACCGTCGCCTCTCCAGCGGCAGTCGATCCGCCGATGGCGCACGCCCGAAGCTCTTCTCGCTCCCATTGGAGAGGCACTGGCACAATTCGTCTGCGTGGAAGATTTTTCGAACGTGAAGGCCTGCGAAGGACCGGCCTGCACGCTGCTCTTCGCCGACCACACGCGCGGTCATCGACGACGCTGGTGCAGCATGGCGATCTGCGGCAATCGCGCCAAACAGGCCGCGCACCGTCAGCGGATCAGGGCGCAGTAGGCCGCACGGAGACCGGCGCGCGCCGACTGGGGCTCCGCCTGAGGCATCCACACCTCGGAACCGCGATGGGATCAACTGCCCCCAAAATATGCAAATTCTCAATGCATCGCCTAAAAAGATGCATTTTATATTTTCGTCATCTGTGCGACGATGTGGGGGTTTCGTGGCCATCCCAGCAAAAGGGGACCCCTAAAATGAAGTTCGCGCTTGCCAGCCTGACCGCCGCCGCGGCCGTCGCGGCAACCCTGGCCCTCGGCCAGCCCGCTCGTGCCGGCGACCTGATCGTCGCAACAGACACGGCCTTCGTTCCGTTCGAGTTCAAGGAGGGCGACAAGTATGTCGGCTTCGACATCGACCTGTGGGCCGCCATCGCCAAGGATATCGGCGTGACCTACACGCTGCAGCCGATGGACTTCAACGGCATCATCCCGGCGCTGCAGACCAAGCAGGTCGACGTCGGGCTGGCCGGCATCACCATCAAGGACGAGCGCAAGAAGGTCATCGACTTTTCGGACGGCTATTACGACAGCGGCTTCCTGCTGATGGTGCCGGTCAACAGCACGATCAAGGGCCCGGAAGACCTTCCCGGCAAGACGCTCGCCGTGAAGACCGGCACGTCGGCGACCGACTACGCCAAGGAGCACTTCAAGGGGACGGAGCTCCGCCTCTTCCCCAACAGCGACAACGCCTATCTCGAAGTCGCGACCGGACGCGCGGACGCCGCCATGCACGACACCCCCAACGTCCTCTACTACATCAAGACCAACGGTCAGGGGAAAGTGAAGACCGTAGGCCCGCAGATGATGGCCCAGCAATATGGCATGGCCTTCCCGAAGGGCAGCGAGCTCATCGCCAAGGTCAACGCCTCGCTGGTCAAGCTGAAGGGCGACGGCACCTACACCGCCATCTACAAGAAGTGGTTCGGCGCCGAGCCGCCGAAGAGCTGATCCACGTTCCGTGGCGTGCGCCGGCCTAGCCGGCGCGCCTTCCCGAGAGGAAAGCTCTCATGGATTTCGAGTGGTCGGTTATCTGGCAGGCCCTGCCTGAGCTCTTGAAAGGTGCCCGCCTCACCGTGCTGATCGCGCTGGCCGGGCTCGCCGGTGGCCTAGTGATCGGCTTCGCGGCCGGCCTGGCGCGCGCCTACGGCAATGCCGTCCTCAACGCCATAGCCTTCGCCTATGTCGAGCTCATACGCGGCACGCCGATCATCGTGCAGGTGATGTTCATCTATTTCGCGTTGCCGATCCTCGCGAATGTCCGCATTTACCCGCTCGCGGCGGCAATCATGGCCATCATCGTCAACGCCGGAGCCTATATCGCCGAGATCGTGCGCGGCTCGTTTCTCTCCGTCCATAAAGGATTGCGGGAAGCCGGTCTGGCGCTCGGCCTGCCGCTCTGGAAGGTGCTTCTCTACATCATCGGCCCGCTCGCCTTCCGCCGCATGATTCCGGCGCTCGGCAACCAGTTCATCGTCAGCCTGAAGGATACGTCGCTCTTCATCGTCATCGGTGTCGGCGAACTCACGCGGCAAGGCCAGGAAATCATGGCGGCCAACTTTCGCGCCGTCGAAATCTGGTCCGCCGTGGCGATGTTCTACCTGATCATGACCGGCGCGCTCACGCTTATCCTCAGGATGACCGAAAAGAGGATGCGCATCCTGTGAGCATCGTGGAGTTCAAGAAAGTCACCAAGCGGTTCGGCCAGGTCACGATCCTCAACGAGGTCGACCTGTCGATAGAGCCTGGCGAGAAGGTCGTGCTGATCGGTCCCTCCGGTTCCGGCAAGTCGACGCTGCTCCGCTGCATCAACGCGCTGGAGGAGATCAATGGCGGTGATCTCGTCGTCGACGGCATCAGCGTCAAGGCCGGCGGCCGCATGGTCCGCTTGATCCGCCAGGAAGCCGGCATGGTCTTCCAGCAATTCAACCTGTTTCCGCAAATGACGGCGCTCGAGAACGTCGCCTTTGGCCCGCGCCGCGTGCGCGGCGAGTCACGGCAGAATGCGCAAAAGCTGGCGCTGGAAATGCTCGCCAAGGTCGGCCTCGCCGACCGGGCTCACCACTATCCGAGCGAGCTTTCCGGCGGCCAGCAGCAACGTGTCGCGATCGCCCGCGCGCTTGCCGTCAAGCCGAAGCTGATGCTGTTCGACGAGCCCACGTCCGCACTCGATCCAGAACTGAGGCATGAAGTGCTGCGCGTCATGCAGGCGCTGGCCGAGGAAGGCATGACCATGATCGTGGTCACGCACGAGATGGCCTTTGCCCGCAAGGTCGGCACCAGGCTGATCTTCATGGAAGGCGGCAAGATCGCCGTCGACGGCGAGCCACTGGAGCTGCTGGCCAATCCGCAAAACCCGCGCTTGAAAGAGTTTCTGCAACATGTCGTCTGACGCCGGCCGCCGGCTTTCCTTCATCGATGTCGCAGGTTCACCATTCGATGTCGGAGCTGCTCTTGGGCGCTTCGGCCAAGCGGCCCTGCAGGACCATTTCCGTAGCTCTGCTGCGTGGCGCGAACTCACCGCGCGCCGCGGCGATCCCTTGATCGGCGAGATGGCGTCCATCGTTCGGGAACGGTTTCCAAGATACTGGGCTGAGCTGCAGGGCCTCGCTGTCGGGCTGGCGCTGCCTTTCGACGACGTTTTCCTGTGGAACTGCCGCGGCGATATCTGGGCGATGGCGCCGGATGGCTGCACGACCGTGCAATTGCCCGGCTCTGCGCATGTGATCGGCCACAACGAGGATGGCGACCCCGACTTTGCCGGCCACTGCGCCCTCGCCCATCTTGCATCCGAAGGAGGCACACCGTTCACCGCCTTTGTGTACCCAGGCTCGCTGCCGGGACACACATTTGCGGCGACATCGAAGGGAGTGGTCCAGACCGTCAACAACATCAGGCCGCTGGCCGGCGGCGCCGGCACGCCGCGCATGGTGCTCGCCCGTGCGATCCTCGACGCACCGGACCTCGACGAGGCGCTCACCGTGCTCAAATCCACGCCGCGCGCCGGCGCATTTCACCTGACTCTGGCGCAGGCCGGGGACGAGCGGCTTCTCAGCGTCGAGTTCACCGCCCGGGCCCTGTCGGTCGATCGGGTCGAGGCGCCGCGTGTCCATTCGAATCATCTGATCCATGCCGACACCGGGCGCATGTCGCAGATCGTCACCGGTTCTTCCGGCGTGCGACAACGGCGCGGCGAGATGCTGCTCGACCAAACGCACCAGTCGGAGCCGCAAGGCCGCGCGCTCGGCATATTGTGGGACGCAGCCGACGCGGAATTGCCGATCTACCGCACAGACCCGGCCGATAGCGACGTCGAGAACACGCTCGCAAGCGCCGTCTTCCGGGTCGGGGCTGACAAGGTCGAGTGGTCTGTCTACGATGGATCGCGCGAAGCAGCTCGCTTCGATATGCGGGATGGGCTGGTGCCCTTCGCGGCGTGAACAGGAACTGGGTGATGCCAGAGGAAACCATCGCGGAGCCGCCGCGCACCATCGAGGATCTCAGGGCACTCGCGCTCTCGATCGGCCGCGACGAGGCAGGCTTTTCGCTCGGCTCCAAAGCGCATGATGTATTCGCGAAGCTGGTGGAAGCGCCGGAACTGTCGGCGGTTCGCTCGATCTCGGAGCTTGCCGATCAGTTCGGCATCAATCCGTCGACGCTGACCCGACTGGCGAAACGTCTCGGCTTCGAAGGCTTCAGCGATTTCCAGGCGGTCTTCCGCAAGGCCATCGCCAACGAGCAGCAGTATTTCTATAGCCGCCAGGCCGGCCGGCTCATGGCCACGCCGTCCGTCGGCAATGCCGAAGTCGAGGCGTTCGCGCAGCTGGCGCGGGAAACGGCAGCGAATGTCGACGGATTCCTCGGACAGCTGGACGGAGCCGCTCTGCAAGGGGCTGTGAGGCTCCTGGCAAGCGCCCGCCGCATTCGCGTTCATGGCGTTCGCCAATTCCATTCGCTGGCGAGCTTTCTAACCTACTGCCTGGGAATGGTGCGCTCGGACGTCGCGCTTCTCGACGCGCCGCGCCTCGGCGTCGCCGAGGCATTGTCACAGCTCGACCCGGGCGACGTCGTCATCGTCGCCAGCTGCGCGCCTTATACGCGCAGCGTCGCGGAGGTCGGCCGCGTCGCGGCTTCGAACGGCCAGACGGTCATCGCGATTACGGATTCCCGGTCGTCACCGCTCGTTCCTCCCGCCAAGCATGCCTTTTTCATCCCCCACGCGAGCAGCTTCTATTCGAACAGCATGGGCGCCTACGTCGTCTTCTGTGAAGCGCTGCTCAACCTTGTTGCGAGGGAATTGGGTGACAAGGCGCTGAACTCCCTGGCGGGTCGCGAGCGGCTGATCGCGGAGATGAACATCGAGGTCGGCTGACCGCGCGGCGGCCTGCTTATGGCAGCAATGCCACCCGCGCTACGCTGCTTCGGAATCGTCACCGTCGAACACCAGAGATCATGACCATCCGCCCGATCGTCCGCTATCCCGACCGCCGGCTTGCGATCCCGGCACGGCCCGTGACCGTGTTCGACGACGCGTTGCGAGAGCTTGCACAGGATCTGCTCGAGACGATGCGCGCCGCACCCGGTATCGGCATCACGGCGCCGCATATCGGCATCCCCTTGCGCGTCGTGGTGCTCGAGCTCGAGGCAAAGGACGGCGCGCGCACCTACGTCAATCCGCAGATCGAATGGGCCTCGCCCGAGATGATCCTGCACCGCGAAGGCAGCGTCTCGATGCCCGGCGTCAATGACGAGGTCCAGCGCCACGCCCGCGTGCGGATCAGCTATCAGGATGTCGACGGCAACATGCTGACCGAGGAGACGGACGGTCTCCGGGCGGTGTGCCACCAGCACGAGATCGATCAGCTCGATGGGGTGTTCTGGATCCAGCGGCTGTCGCGGTTGAAGCGGGAGCGGCTGGTGAAGAAATACGAGAAGATGGCGCGGGGGTGACGTTGTGATCACAAGCAGCAGGTCTTTCGATCGGTCGCAGCGGGGGCCTATCAGGACGACGGCAACTCACTGAAGGGATCAAGCACAGCTACGCCGAGGGGCTCGAAGTGCCTGGAATTGCGCGACAGGACCGTCAACGCATGCTGACGCGCAGTGGCAGCAATGATGATATCGGCAAATCCCGGCGCATGCCCCTGCCCGCGTGCCCGGTCCGATAGCTGCCCAGCGATCCGCGCAGTCGGCGTATCGAACCCCAAGATTCGATCGCCATAGAGGTGCAGCACGGCTTCCAACCATTGCGCTAGGTCTCTGCTCCTTCGCGTGGCTCTCTGGCGTCGCAGCTTGGCTATTCCGTCCTCGATCTCTGCGATCGTCACGACGGACAGAAACAAGGAGGCGGATTGTGAATCCATCCATTCGGCGAACGCCGCAGGCGCCGGTCGGCTCGGTGAGACGGCGGATATCACATTGGTATCGACGAGATACACGGCGTCAGAAATCGGTTTTGCGCAGCTTGCCGCGATTGCGCGCCGGCAGATCGCCTGCTCTCACGGGAGCCGCCAGCAGCAGACGCCCGAAGCTTGGCACCTGTGACAGCCGCCGCCACTCCTCGTAGCTCAAGACCACCGCCTGCTTCTTCCCGTGACGGGTGATCACCGCAGGCTTCCCGCCAACTGCCTCGTCGACGACCGCAGAAAGATTGGCCTTCGCATCACGAAGCTGGATTTCGCGCATGGGACACCCATATGACTACTGTAGTCATATAAGAAAATAGTCGACAATTCAAGCGAAACTAACAACGCTCGTGAGCGGATTGACGAAGCGTAACCCGCCGATCCTGCGCGATCATTGCTTGAAACAATGCTCGCGGTGCCACTTCAAGAAATGTGGATGCGGCCGATCCGATGGCCTCTTCGGCTCAAGGGCGCGACCGGTCTTGTTGATCATCGATCGGACACCGTCCAGATCGTTTGTCTGGCGCGAAATCAAAATCTCCAAATTGTCCGCTAGGCTGATGAGGCCGCGATCGAACATCCAATGCGCGGTGCCTGAAAGAGCGATGCCATTGCTGATGATGTCTGGGCCGTTTGCCTCGACCGGCCGTATGTGAGCGGCCGCGACTTCGGCGCGCCCCATCCCATTGATGAGCTTTAGCCCGGTAATTGCGCAGCGCTCATCATAGGCTCGGAGCACGATGCGGCGAAAAACTCGATCGCGCAAGACTCTCGATACCGTGAGGCTAACACGGTCGCGCTGCTGCTCGAAGGTGAACGGCTCCTGCTTCTCGTTAAGATCGAGCGGACGGACGTCGTCATCGCGCCGCGGTAGCAGCGGCGTATTCTCCGCCAAACCAAGTTCGCATATGCTATTGAAATCGTCGGGAGAGATTGGACGGACTGCCGACTGAGCGCGTCCTGAAATTCGTCCCTGCTTATTCAGGACGCCCCGCTCAACAGGGCCAGTCCGCCCGTTGAAAGGGACCGGATTGGCAAAATCGAGATAACTTCTGGGCTCGATCAGAGCGAGATACATTCCAGAAGTACCGGGGTCGGGGATAACCCGCTGAACCCTGGCCATCGCAAAATAGCCGCGCGCCTCAGCAACCTTGCTTGGTTCGTAATAGATGATCCAATCGCCTATACAGGCTTCAACACGACGCAAATACTGACTGGGAAACTGATACCGTTCAGCGGGGCTGTCATCGTAGATCGAGTCCGATCGATGGATGAATACCCCAAACCCCATGACTTATGCGGCGCTGCCTCTCCGGCAGGTCGCTCCGCGATGGAGCGATGCTCGACATTGAATAGGCACTCCCCCTACTCCCACTCAAACATATCGGACGACGTTTCGTCGTTGATTTGCATGCATAAATTTTGACGCCTGACGGACAAATGCCGACGGTATACCTGCCGCAATTTTTTGGTCTTGAATTCACAGAAAAAATTGCTCCTCGCGAAGCACTGGCAATTCCGCTACCTATCGGAGTCTATCGACAGGATGGCGCGCCGCGCGCGTAATCAAGACTGACGCAGCTCGCACTGTCCGATGCCGTCAGAGATCAGGAACACACCTTCGGTCGCGGCGCCGTTCCCCCTGGTGCGCGCCGGCCATACAGTTCGCTTCGCATTCAAAATGCCGCCCTCTCCGTCAGTTCGCTTCGTGACCCAAAGCCACCGTTAACGAAAGAGCGGAGCGTGTTCGCTCCGCCGGGCAATTCAGACCTTGACTCGTTCCGCGATGAGAAGCGCGTCGTCCACGTCGCTACCTAAATATCGAGTGGTACTCCCAACTTCTATGTTGCCGAACAAGAGCTCGGCGTTAACCACCGCTGACGGTTCCAGCCTGAGCGAAATCGCTTCGAAGTTTCTTAAATTTTGCTGGGTACCTCTTCCAGGCATGGTGACCTGGGGGAGGACATGAGTAAGCGGGCCAAACGTGGAAAGGCAGAGACGCACGCACTACCAATGGTCGCGAGAGTTGCAATTGGCGCCGTGGCCGTCGCCGCGCTGGGGTACAGTTTGCTGTCTCGCCCGGCGAGCGTGCAACCGATACGGAAGCCGTCCGCGCCCCAGGCCATGGCATCGTCAACTCCAGTTTACGTGTCAGCTCCAGTCCATGCATCAGCTCCGGCTCCGATTCTGGCCCCGGCGCCTCTGGCCGAACCGCCGAAAGCCGCTGATGGTCCCGGAGCATTTGTCCGGCAGGTGGTTGACTACGCCAGCCATCAGGCGCCGGGCACCGTGATCATCGATACCAAAAACACATTCCTTTATTTCGTTCTGAACGACGCGCAGGCGATGCGCTACGGCATCGGTGTCGGCCGCGAAGGTTTCACATGGTCCGGTGAGCAGACTGTGGCCCGTAAAGCAGAATGGCCGGATTGGCATCCGCCTGCGGAGATGGTCTCGCGTCAGCCTTATCTGCCGCGGTTTATGGCAGGTGGCCCCGGCAACCCGCTCGGCGCTCGGGCGATGTATCTAGGCGAGACCGAATATAGAATTCACGGCACCAACAAGCCCGATACGATCGGGAAGCGGGTTTCGTCCGGCTGTATCCGGCTGATCAATGAGGACGTCGTGGACCTTTATGAGCGGGTGAAAGTCGGAGCGAAAGTGATCGTGCTTCCGGCAACCGCTGTCCGTCGACCATCCCAGGGAGGAGCGCCGCCCGACGCCGCTTTCCGATCGCCGGACCCGGCATCGCCGTCGAACCGGCCCTCGGCAACTAACGCGCAGATGCTGTCATCTGGACCGAAGATCGCCGAGGTCCAGTAACTCAGTCCTCCGTCCCCTCGGTCTGCAACTGTGGACAAGGAGGCAATTCAAGTCGTCGCTTTTAAGTCAGCTTCTGGCCCGTTTGAGACATGCCAACCGGTTCTGAAGATGTCCGTTAATCGGGGTATACCCGAAGTGGCCGGGCCACGGTCAAAGAGACGCGACTAACCCTGAGCGGTCATTCGGCACGCGGCTCGTTCGATCATCCATCCGAACAGCATGTGAAGCGCTCAATCGGCCGGATCGCGCGCAATGGGCGTGTCGACGAAGACGCGGTACTGCTGCGACTTGGGCTTCGCCTTGTCATCCTCGTTGACGTATTCGATCGAGCTCTTTCCGAGGAGCGTGCGCGGCAGGATCAACACGCGGATGAAGCGGCTCGGCCGATCGGCAGCCGCCTGGGCGAATACCGGGGCCGTGCCGGACTCATACCAGGCGCCGCCCGGGCCATACGAGGTAGAGCGGCCGTCGGTGTCGATGCGGATGCCGCCCTCGATTAGGCAGCGGATACCGGGTCCCTGGTGGCGGTGCAGGTAGGCGCAGCCGCCGGGCGGGAAGGCGACGCTGTCGCCGCGCATCAGCAGCTCGCCTGCCCGCAGGGTATCGAGCCGCGTCGCGAGCTTGAGTTGCGAGCGGATGCCGACAGCGAGCAGCGGGGCATCGCCGGCGCCCTCCGGTGCGAGCTCGAAGCGCCAGACGGTGACTCCGCCGACTCCCGGCGCGAGCATCGCGTTGGCCTCGCCGTGCCAAGCCTCGCCGTCGCTCACCGCGCTGCCGCCGATGGTCGCCACGCCGTGCACGACGAAGATCGTGCGCGGCACCGGCGGCAGCCCCACCGCCTCGGCCAAGTTGGACAGCGTATCCTCGTAGAGCCGCAGCACCGGGGCCATGACCGTCTCGATTGCATATTGAAGCATGACCGTACTCCGGCCAGCCGTGGAGGCAAGAAGCAAACGAGCCAATTCAGCCCGAGTTCTATGTGTGCGGCGCCTGGCGCAGGGCGCGGTAGGGCTCGTATCGATCATCCAAGAAACTCGGCGACGATCCCACGAGCAACACGATCCGGCAGATCACGGCACCGTCTGACGAATACCAGTCTGCGCCGATCTGGCAATTTGCAGCCGGACGCGTTTTCGGCGTGACCAGTTTTGGTGCCGAAATGGCGCGCACGAAGAGATTAGAACTCCTGACTTCCAACGCAGTGACGGCTGCGTCATGCCGCTAGAGGGGATGTCGCCTATTGGGCCCATCGCGACACTTCGGTGCGAAGAGGAATTAATCGCGACCGGGGCATTGCGGACGTCGATCAACGCGCCCTCGTGTGTAGAACGTAGTCTCCGCAGCTGCCGCAGAATTTGAACTCCAGCACTTGAAGCCGATGCAGGGGGCGACCACAAAGGGGCCCCTGGGGAGCAAATAGGGGCCCGTAAGATGCCCGAGGTGCCCACCGCCTGCTCATGGGATGCACCTGGGCGAGGCAGCAATGGGATGATGTGTTCTGGTATGAGCTGGAATAGCCCGATGACGCGTTGGGCTGGCTCTACGGCTCCCTCGAATGACCGCTACGGGTTTTCGTGGACCTAACGTTCAGTAAGACGTGTTACTAAACATAGCTTTTCAAGCTCGAAGTCGTTCTCGCTGCGCGCTGGGGCGGTGCGCTGTTGCTATCAGACGAATTTCCTGGAAGCCGTGGTCGCCTTGAACGTTCGTTGCCGTGAGGAGAGCGAACTAGTCCGCCCGCACATAGATCAAGATCACTGTCGCTAATCTGTCAATTATCTAGAGATTGGAGGAAATTCCGAGCGGCTCCTCATTTTTTCGCGCCGCTGCTTCGCAACGATCGAATCACACCAAGCTTTGGTGATGTACTGCGGCGAGTGTCAGTACGCGCGCCAACATCAACAATTTTCATCGGTCTCGAAGAAAGCCACTTGACGCCCTTTCGAATTTAGTATTTTGTTTATTGAAACAAAAAAACTAAACACGTTCGTCGAAACGATGCTTGGGTAGACCGTCCGGACCCGTTTCCGGAGCGGCCCGTCTAAGAAACCCAGGAGGAGACAACAATGCCCCACTGCTCCGAGAGTTTTGGTTCTGGCAGAACCGTCCGATGCGCAGTGTGTGATGGCAAGTTTGGTCTCGTCCGGTACTACTCGTGGCAAACCCCCCTTTGTTCCAAGAAGTGCGTCGATCGCTTCAGAACTCGCCGGGCAAGTGACTGCAATTGGCTGGGCGGGCTCCAAATCGCCTTATGCCGGGCGCGAGGCTTCACAATGTTGTCCCGTGGCCATTAGCGAGGGTGTTTCCGTCGAGCTTCTCCAACAGTGCCGTAGCGACCTTGCTCCGTGTTCCAGCTTGCGGGATGATGATCGTCGTACACAGGTCGCATCGGGGCACCAAATTCCAGACCTTGGCGAGGTCAGCCGAAAGCTGGTCGCGTTCTTTCGCGGCTGACGTGCCCGCCTGATGGGCGCCTATGGGTCGGATGCTTAGTAGGCTCACTGAGCGCTACGCGATATTGGACACGCTCTTTGGGGACCATACCGGCCGCATGGCGAACACCGGGGCAGCAATTTAACTTTTTTAAAATTGCTTCCGCTTCGGCAGCATAGCGGACTTCATCGGAATTTCCGCCGTCTAGCTCAGTCGCGAATGCCCCAAAGGCGACCTCGGCTGGCTGACCGGTTCGCCTCACAATGCACATCTCCTTTGCCGAAGCTCAGGCTCCCCATTGAGGGCAGAGGTTGTTTAGTCTAGTCGTCACCAGGCGAATGTCCGTGCCGGTTTGACCCGCGTCGGCCTTTCAGCGATGCGCCACTAGCGCCCGCCGCGGCGATCGACCAGAACAGCGTTTAGAAGCATTGCCGTCAGGCCGCCATCTCAAGCGTGCCCAGCATGGGCGATCGAATGGGTTCAGGTCATCGGGCCTAAGCCACCTTTGCGATTACAAACCTTCTGCTTGGCGTTCGAGCATTAATCGAGGCCCCTTCCCCGCTACGAGTATCTCACGCGGACGTAGGAACCCGGTGCGTTCTCGATAATCGGCAGCCCACCGCTGCCGGGTTCGCGAGCCGGAACGCGGCCTTCGTCAAATAACGTGACCCATTCCTCCCAAAGCGACCACCACGACCCTTGACGAGGCGCAGCATCGGCAAACCATTCGTCCGGAGTGGGCGGCAAATTGTCGTTCACCCAGTGGCCGTATTTGGTGCCTGGTGGGCTGATAACGCCAGCCATATGGCCCGCATCGGATAAAACGAACTTAACCGGCCCCGAGTACAAGCGTGTCGCCGCATAGGTCGATTTCCACGGTGCGATGTGGTCTTCGCGCGTAGCCAGAATAAAACTCGGAGTCCTGACTTTCGACAGATCTATCGGCGTATCCGCCAGCGTGATACCGTCGGGTTTTGCCAGTAGATTATCGTGATACATCTTACGCAAGTAGAATGAATGCATCGCCGCGGGCATGCGCGTCGAATCGGAGTTCCAAAACAAAAGGTCAACGGGCACTTGCTCTTTGCCGAGCAGATAATTGCTGACGACAAACGACCAGATCAGGTCATTGGCGCGCAACATATTGAACGTCGTCGCCATGTGATGCGCTTCCAGATATCCACGCTCGAGCATCCGTCTTTCGAGAGATGCCAATTGCTCTTCGTCTATGAAGACAGCCATATCTCCAACTTCGGTAAAATCGACAAGCGTCGCGAAATAGGTGGCGCTTGTAATCCGGTCCTCGCCCTTCGCGGCCAAATAGGCCAGCGTTGAGGCAAGCAATGTTCCGCCGAGGCAATAGCCAATCGCGTTGACGCTATGCTCTCCGGTCGCACGCTCGATAGCGTCGAGGGCCGCCAAGGGACCCTGGAGCATGTAGTTTTCAAAGCCTTTGTCAGCGAGCTTCTCGTCGGGATTTACCCAGGAGATGACGAGGACAGTATGTCCCTGATCGACGGCCCATTTTATGAAAGAGTTCTTCGGCTGCAGATCGAGAACATAGAACTTGTTGATCCATGGGGGCACGATGAGGAGTGGCCGCCTGCGAACTTCTTTTGTCGACGGAGCATATTGGATTAATTGCATGAGCTCGTTTTGGTAGACGATTTTTCCGTGAGTCGTTGCGATGTTTTCGCCGAGGCGGAAAGCCTTCATGTCGGTCATCGTAATCGCAAGACGGCCATTGCCACGCTCCAGATCGGAAAGAAGGTTCTCCAAACCACGCAGTAGGTTCTGTCCGCCTGATGCCAGCGTTGCGTTGAGGACCTCTGGATTGGTGGCGACGAAATTGGAAGGCGACAAGGCATCAATGAACTGGCGGGCATAGAAGTCGACCTTGCGAGCAGCGGCCTCGTCCATGCCTTTGACTTCGCGGATTGCAGAAAGAACCGACGCTGCCGCAATGAGATAACTGTCTTTCACAAAATTAAAGACAGCATTCTCGCTCCACTCCGGATGCTTGAACCGCTTATCTTTTGGGATATCGGCCTCGCGTGCACGCAGCATGAGCATGCGTTCCGCGGTTTTCTGCCAGATGCCTAGCATGTTGTGGAACAGGGCGATCTGGGCGCTGGCGACTACCACCGGATCGGACATCATCCTCGTCATCAGCTCGAAAAACTCAAAACCGAGCGGTGACCTTTCGCCCATGCCGAACCTGATCGCGTCCGGCTCATGAGACACGAAGTGCCGCATCAGTATTTGGCTTTGTTTTGAGATGTTATGCAGCTGCGCTGCAAGGGCAATCGGATCCCAGATGGGCTGCACCCGGTTGTCGGCCATAGGTCTCTCCATGCTGAAAGGCCGCACCAGCGCCGCTCAGTCACTTCGAAAAACAATAAATACGGCACCAGGGAAACACTAACTCGATACCAGATGTTCGGTTTCTAATAAGTAGAGGTAAACCTTTGGCGATGCTTTTGATCGGAGGGCACGGCGGAGGTAACCCGCCTGGATCGTCTCAAATGGGAGGCGAGCGGAGCTTCCGCCGCTATACGGCGGACGTCGCGTCAACTGGGGTCGCGTCGCAGGCATTTACGACAAGTTCGACGGCGAGTTCACGTCGCGCTCGCAGTCCTACTGCCAGCACAGGGCCCGTGCTTTATCAATGGTGAGACGTCTGTTATTGGGCCCGTATGGGACATGCCAACCGGACGGAAACTGTCCGCTTGTCGAGGTAAACGGGAAGTGGCTCGCCTGCGGTCAAAATGGCGTCTTGACCCCAACCGGACGTTGGGCGCCCCAAGACGGGAACTGTGGTATCCTCCGTCAACGCGATGGGACGGTTCAATGAAAGCGGCTGCCCCTCGAACGGCATTTGCTGCGCGTCCTCGTGTCCTCGCCGGGCTGCGGCACAGCACAAGATGGCCTGGCGTCCCACCTCTTAGGCGCTACTCGGCCCGCGCCGACGACGCGCTGATCTGGGACCTGCGAGATGGCTGGGGCGGCGCGATTCCCGAGTATCTTGATTTGTTCAACACGCGAGCGCCGACAGGTCACTGATCGCAATAGCGCCAGCGAGCTCGAGAACGTGAAGTGGCGCAAGCCTGTCGCCATGCTGGTCAACGGTGGAACCCGCAGCGGCAAGGAGATCCTTGCCTATGGCTTCAAGAAATATTGGCTTGGCGAGGTCATCGGTAGCCGGACCGAGGGAGCTGTCCTCGCTGCGACGGCATTTCTCATTGACGGCGGCTTGCTGTTGCTCGCGGTCGGGCACGTGCAGGTCGACGGCGAGCGGCTGGAAGGCGATGGCGTCGCCCCCACGATCGAGGTCCAAGCTGACCCGGCCTCTATGGGTCTAGGTGATCCTCAACTCAATCGTGCAATCGCAGTCCTATCCGTGGCCTGATCCTCGGGAGGCAACCCTGCCAACTCTGCCCGTGATCCGCGAGGACCGGACGCCACAAGTGAAATGCTGCGTTTCTTGCTAGAGCATTTCGCTCCCACGGCAGCCAGGCAAGAGTTAGTCCGCTCATGGCCCCTGTGAGACGTTCCGGGCCGGCCGAATGTTCAGCTTGCGCCCGCCAAGAGCTGCCATATGAGAATGGCCTGCCCGGTTCGCCATACAGGTCATTGCCAAGGTAAGCACGGGTCGGACGAACGATCGTGATCTACCACGCCTGATGTCGAACAACACGCCGGGCAGTGCTAACATGGAGGGCTAATCGCTCGGCATTTTGATTCCGATCTGCACCGCGATCGGAGGAATCTATCGGCCTCAGTCGCAAGCCGTTAGCCTTCAAAGGCGACTAGAGGTTGTAAGTCAATGTTCACCTGAAACACGGGGGTTGAGAATGAAGACGATCTTGGTCCCGATCCAAAACATTGCGCTCATGACGTCCGTACTCGAGGCCGCTGCACGTCTTGCGGAACGTACCGGCGCCTACATCGAAGGCTTTCCGCTCCGGTTCGGCATCCCTCAATATTTAGTCGCAGAATTGGCTACCGGCATCTCTTTGGATTCTTACCATGCGAAGAGCCAAGAAGAATTGGCCGAAATGCACCGTTTGTTCGAAGCGTTCATGCTGAAGCACGATATTCCTCCAGTCACTGCAGGCTCGAGCCGACCATGCTTCGGCTGGTTGGAAACCGCGCCTGAGGGTGAAGACTTCGTTGGAAGTTATGGGCGTGCTTTCGACGTCATTGTGATGCCACGATCCGACGTTGATGCTGCCGGCCCTCACCGGCGCGCCATTGAGTCCGCACTGTTTGAGAGCGGCAGACCCCTCCTACTGGCGCCACTAGATGCGCCAGGAAGCATCGCGACAAACATTGTGATCCACTGGAACGGTAGTACCGAGCAGGCCCGGGTCAACGCTTTTGCTATGCCGCTTCTTCGTCTGGCAGAAAGGGTAACGGTGCTAACCGTGATTGGCGGACAAGAGGTACCAGGCCCATCTGCCGATCAGATAGTCCGGCAAATGCTGTACAACGACGTTGCGGCCAAGCTAGTCACGTGAATCTAAAGTTCGCCACATAAAGTCTGCTGAGCTTTGTGACAGAAGCGTTTAACAGAAGCCAAGATCTGGTCTGCGGACTTGGTCCATTTGAAGGGCTTCGGGTTGTTGTTGTGCAGTTCGATGAACGT